>SCUH01000332.1 GCA_004298295.1 Betaproteobacteria bacterium
GCGCGTGCGCGAGTGGCTCGAGCCGCAGCTCGATCGCCTGTACGACGCGGCGCAGGCGCGCGCGGGCGACCTGCACCAGCTGGAGCGGATCGCCGCGGGCTACGAGGCGCGCGAGCGCTTTCTCACGGAACTCGCGCTCGATCCGCCGGCGGCGAGCGGCGATCTCGCCGGCGAGCCGCATCGCGACGAGGACTACCTGGTCCTTTCCACCGTGCATTCGGCCAAGGGCCAGGAATGGGAGTCGGTTTACGTCCTCAACGTGGCCGACGGCAGCTTCCCGTCCGAATTCGCCACCGGCCGCCCGGAACTGGTCGAAGAAGAGCGGCGCCTGCTCTACGTGGCGATGACCCGCGCGCGCTCCGAGCTGCACCTCGTCGCGCCGCTCAGGTACTACGTCACGCAGCAGGCGAAACGCGGCGACGCGCACGTCTACGGCGCGCGCAGCCGGTTCCTGACGCGCGCCGTGATGAGCCGGCTGGACCCCCTGACCTGGCCGCTGCGCGAGGCCGATGCGCCCGACGCGGTGCGCGAGGCGCCGCCGGTGGATGTCGCGAGCCGGCTGCGGCAGATGTGGGCCTGAAGCGCGATCTCCTGAATTCCAAGGGGTTTTCTGCCCTTGATTCCCGCCGGGGCGCCGCCATCTAGGGCCCATGGCCAACCCTGGGGACGATATGGACTTGCTGAACGAAGGCGCGGCACGGGAAGTCGGCCGCGAGCCCAAGCGTGCCGGCGGGGCGCTCGCCTTGCGGCCGGTGCCGGCGGATGCGCTGATCCTGGTGCCGCTCCGCAACGCCGTGCTCTTTCCGGGCGTGATGACGCCGATCACGATCGGGCGGTCCTCTTCGGTGGCCGCGGCGCGGGAAGCCGCGCGCACGGACAAGAGGGTGGGATTTCTCCTGCAACGCGACCCGCAAAAGAAGGACGTTGGTCCGGACGACCTGCGCTGGGTCGGCACGGCGGGGCAGATCGTGCGCCTGGTTTCGGCGGGCGAGGGCGTGCACCACCTGGTGGTGCAGGGCCAGGAGCGCTTCCGCGTGCTCGAATTCCTCGAGGGCTGGCCGTTTCTGGTCGCGCGCGTCGCCATGGTGGAGACCCCAGAGCCGGATGCCGATGCGCGCGACCCCGCGCTGGAGGCGCGCTTCCTGCAGCTCAAGGAGCAGGCGACCGAGGCGATCCACCTGCTGCCGAACGCACCCGACGAGCTGGTCGGCGTGGTACAGTCGATCGATTCGCCCGGGCAGCTGTGCGACATGGTCGCGAACCTCCTCGACGTGAAGAACGAGGAAAAGCAGGAAGTGCTCGAGAGCTTCGACCTGCGGCGGCGCCTGGACAAGGTGCTCGTGTTGCTCGGGGCGCGCGTCGAGGTGCTGCGCCTTTCCAAGGAGATCGGCGACAAGACGAAGAAGGAATTCGACGAGCGCCAGCGCGAGCACGTGCTGCGCGAGCAGATGCGCCAGATCCAGAAGGAGCTGGGCGAGGGCGAGGACACCGCCGCCGAAATCGAGGAGCTGAAGAAGGCGATCGAGGCCGCGGGCATGCCCGAGGACACGCTCAAGCACGCCATGAAGGAATTCAAGCGGCTCGCCCGCATGGGCGAGAACTCGGCCGAGGCGTCGATGGTGCGCACCTACCTCGAGTGGCTCACCGAGCTGCCGTGGAAGCCGGAAGAGCAGGCCGCGATCGACATCGCCGCCGCGCGCCAGGTGCTGGACGACGATCACTACGGCCTGGACAAGGTCAAGCGCCGCATCCTCGAATACCTCGCGGTGCGCAAGCTCAATCCAGAAGGTAAGAGCCCGATCCTGTGCTTCGTCGGGCCGCCGGGCGTCGGCAAGACCTCGCTCGGGCAGTCGATCGCGCGCGCCACGGGGCGCAAGTTCCAGCGCGTGGCGCTCGGCGGCACGCACGACGAGGCCGAGATCCGCGGCCACCGCCGCACCTACATCGGCGCGCTGCCTGGAAACATCATCCAGGCGGTGAAGCGCGCCGGCAGCCGCGCGGGCGTCCTGATGCTCGACGAGATCGACAAGCTCGGCGCCGGCGGCTTTCACGGCGATCCGGCGAGCGCGCTGCTCGAAGTGCTCGACCCGGAGCAGAACGCGAAGTTCCGCGACAACTACCTGGGCGTCGATTTCGACCTCTCGCGCGTGATGTTCATCCTGACCGCGAACGTGCTCGACACGATTCCCGGACCGCTGCGCGACCGCATGGAAATCATCCAGCTCCCCGGCTACACCGAGGCGGAAAAGTTGGAGATCGCGAAGCGCTATCTGCTGCAGCGCCAGTTCGAGGCCAATGGCCTGAAGGCGGGCGATGCGAGCCTGAGCGACGCGGCCATCCGCGCCCTCATCGCCGACTACACGCGCGAGGCGGGCGTGCGCAATCTCGAGCGCGAGATCGGCTCGGTGCTGCGCTCGGCGGCGATGCGGATCGCCGAAGGCAAGGCCGAGCGCGTCGCGATCGAGGCCGCCGACCTGCAGGCGATCCTCGGCGCGCCCAGGTTCGAGAGCGAAGTCGCGCTGCGCACCGCGGTGCCGGGCGTGGCCACGGGCCTTGCCTGGACGCCGGTGGGCGGGGATATCCTGTTCATCGAGGCGAGCCAGGTGCCGGGCTCTGGCAAGCTGATCCTCACCGGGCAGCTGGGGGATGTCATGAAGGAATCGGCGCAGGCCGCGCTTACGCTCGCCAAGACGCACATCGGCGATGCGCTCGAAAAAACCGACATCCACGTCCACGTGCCGGCGGGCGCGACACCCAAGGACGGGCCGAGCGCGGGCGTGGCGATGTTCCTCGCGCTGGTGTCGCTGCTCACGGGCAGAGCCGTGCGCCCCGACATCGCCATGACGGGCGAGATCTCGCTGCGCGGCCTGGTGCTGCCGATCGGCGGCGTGAAGGAAAAACTGCTGGCGGCGCTGCGCGCCGGCATCACCACCGTGATGCTGCCCAAGCGCAACGCCAAGGACCTCGACGACGTGCCGGCCGACGCGCGGGCGCGGCTGAATCTGGTGTTCCTCGAGCACGTCGAGGAGGCGATCACCTGCGCGATCGGAAGATCGGGCCCGGAGTAAGTCCGGCGCCCTCTGGCGAGGCGGTTCCCGGCGCCCGCCATTGCTTGAACCTCCCCCGGTGGGGCAGAATGGCCGTTCTGCAGTCACCACCATCCAAGGGGGATCTTTCCATGCGTCATGCCATGCATTCGCCGTTGCGCCGCCTCGCGCTCGCCGCCATCAGCGCCACCGTCGCGCTTGCGGCGCTCGCGCCGCTCGAAGCCGCCGCGCAAAAGACCATCAAGTTCATCCCCGAGGCCGACCTGCGCAGCCTCGATCCGATCTGGACCACCGCGTACATCACGCGCAACCACGGCTACATGGTGTACGACACGCTGTTCGCGACCGACGCCAAGTTCCAGATCCAGCCGCAGATGGTGGACAAGTACGAGTTGAGCGCCGACAAGCTCACCTGGACCTTCACGCTGCGCGAAGGGCTCAAGTTCCACGACGGCCAGCCGGTGCGCTCGGCCGACTGCATCGCCTCGATCCAGCGCTGGGCCAAGCGCGACGTGCTCGGCCAGAAGCTCGGCGACCTGACCGATTCGTGGACCGCGGTGAACGACAAGACCTTCCGCCTCAAGCTCAAGCAGCCGTTCGCGTACGTGCTCGAGGCCCTGGGCAAGCCCTCGTCCAACGTGCCCTTCATCCTGCCCGAGCGCCTTGCCAAGACCGATGCCTTCCAGCAGGTGAGCGATCCCACGGGCTCCGGCCCCTTCAAGATGGTGAAGGAGCAATGGGTGCCGGGCAGCAAGGTGGTGTACGTGAAGAACACCGATTACGTGCCGCGCAAGGAGGCGCCGTCTTGGGCCGCCGGCGGCAAGGTGGTGAAGGTCGACCGCGTCGAGTGGCTCTACATACCGGACTCGGCCACCGCCGCGGCCGCGCTCAACTCGGGCGAGGTCGACTGGTGGCAGCAGCTGCCGCCGGACCTGATCCCGGTGCTGGCGAAGAACAAGGACATCCGGATCGAGAACACCGACCCGCTCGGCTCGACCGGCATGATCCGCTTCAACCAGCTGCAGCCGCCGTTCAACAACCAGAAGCTGCGCCAGGCGCTGCTGCACGTGGTGAACCAGCAGGACTACGCCATCGCCATCGCCGGCGACCCGAAGAACGGCAAGCCCTGCGCGTCGTTCTTCACCTGCGGCACGCCGCTCGCGAACCAGGCGGGCTCCGCCGTGCTCACGGGCAAGCGCGACCTGGAAAAGGCCAAGGCGCTGATCAAG
>SCUH01000333.1 GCA_004298295.1 Betaproteobacteria bacterium
CACGGTCGCCAAGCAGGAGGCGCTGGTGTCGGCGAGGTTCGAGCTGTTCCGGCAGGCGCTGGCGAAAAGCGGCGCGCTGAACGGCAAGCTCGACGAATTCATCGGCCAGCTCGAGCGCGATTTCCGCCTCGAGCAGTTCCTGATCCAGCTGGCCGATCTGGAGGAGGTCTGCGGCCGCAACGCAGAGGGCACGCGCTTCGGCGAACACGCCGCCGGCGTGACGCGGGCGCTCGGCGAACTGTTCCGGCGCCTGCGCGAGGACTCGCCGGCGCTTTTCATCCCCAACGCCAAGCGCAAGAGCGATTTCTTCCGCGACATCGCGGGCGCGCAGTACCTGGCGCTCGGCGAGGCGGTGGCGAAGGACGCGGGCGTGCGCTACGACCTGCTGTTGAATGTATATGACCGCTCGATCATCGAGGTCGAGAACCGCGAATACGGCGATGCGATCAGCCGCAACCTGATGGCCGGCATGGGGCGCACCTTCAAGGCGATGCCGGAGGCCGCGGCGCGCGGCGAGCAGATCCGCGCGCCGATCCAGGGCGTGCTGGACACGGTGCTGGAGGAGACTTACGTGGTCGGCACGGGCTACGGCCGCGCGCGCCTGCCGTTTTCCAAGGAGCACGTGCGCTCGGAGATCCTGTGTCACGGACTGGGCGCGCATGTCATGTACCCGCACACCGCTACGGTGCTCGATATCGGCGGCCAGGACACCAAGGCGATCCAGGTCGACCGCGCGGGCATCGTCGAGTCGTTCCAGATGAACGACCGCTGCGCCGCCGGCTGCGGGCGCTACCTCGGCTACATCGCCGACGAGATGAACATGGGGCTGCACGAGCTGGGGCCGCTCGCCATGAAAGCCACCAAGACCGTGCGCATCAACTCGACCTGCACCGTGTTCGCCGGGGCGGAGCTGCGGGACCGCCTTGCGCTCGGCGAGAAGCGGGAAGACATCATGGCGGGGCTGCACCGCGCCATCATCCTGCGGGCGATGTCGATCCTGGCGCGCTCGGGCGGCGTCCGCAACGAGTTCACCTTCACCGGCGGCGTGGCGAAAAACGAGGCCGCGGTGAAGTCGCTGCGCGAGCTGATCTTCGACAACTACGGCGAAATGACCATCAACATCGACCCCGACTCGATCTACACCGGGGCGCTCGGCGGCGCAACTTTCGCCTGGCGCGCGGTGGTCGAGGAAGGCAAGGTCGTGGAGGCACGGGCATGATCCATACCATCGGCATCGACATCGGCTCGGGGGTGGTGAAAACGGTCCTCTTCCGTGACAACACCTGGGTCGCGAAGCGCAGCGAGCGCATCCGGCGGCGCGACCCCATGGAGCTGGCGAAGCTCGGCTTCGACGAGGTGCTCGAGGAGGCGAAGCTCAAGCCCGCGGCCGTCGCCTATACCGCGACCACCGGCGAGGGCGAAAACGTCAAGTTCGCCACCGGGCACTTCTACTCGATGACCACGCATGCGCGCGGCGGCATTTTCCTCAACCCCGAGGCGCGCGCGGTGGTGGACATCGGCGCGCTGAACGGCCGCGCGATCTGGGTCGACGAGCGCGGCAAGGTGCTGTCCTACAAGATGACCAGCCAGTGCGCCTCCGGCTCGGGGCAGTTCCTCGAGAACATCGCGCGCTACCTGGGCGTGGCGGTCGAGGAGATCGGACCGCTGTCGTGCACTTCGCAGAATCCCGAGAAGGTGAGCTCGATCTGCGCCGTGCTCGCCGAGACCGACGTCATCAACATGGTTTCGCGCGGCATCCCCACGGCTGACATCCTCAAGGGCATCCACCTTTCGATGGCCTCGCGCCTGGCGAAACTGCTCAAGGTCACCGGGATCACCAAGGGCTTGGCGCTGCTCACGGGCGGGCTGGCCCTCGACGAAGGCCTGCTGGCCGCACTGCGCGAGGAGCTGGTGAACGAGAAGATCACCGGCCTCACCGCAACCAACCACCCGGAATCGATCTACGCCGGGGCGATCGGCGCAGCGCTGTGGGGCGGGTTCCGGCACGGTAGACTGAAGGAACTGCAGCAACGCGCAGCCGCCTAAGGAGAGCCCTCATGGCCCTGATGATCAACGACAACTGCACGGCCTGCGACGCCTGCAAGCCGGCCTGCCCGAACGAGGCGATCGCGGTCGGCGATCCGATCTACGTCATCGATGCATTGCGCTGCACCGAGTGCGTCGGCGCGCACGACGAGCCGCAGTGCAAGCTGGTCTGTCCCGCGGACTGCATCGTGCCGAACCCCGACTTCGAGGAAACGCCCGAGCAGCTACAGGAGAAGTATCAGAGCCTGCACGGCTGACGCGGTACGCGGGCGCTGCCCGCGGGTCAGCAGGGTTTTCGCCCGCTGAACACTCTCCCCCGCAGGACGCCGGTGTACGTCCGGCAATGGGGCCAGCGCCGAATGTACGTCCGCGTACAGACTGCCGCTGCCGCGGGGAACACAATTCGCGCACCGACGACATGCGGCCGAAGTGACGGCCGCCGCGAAGCGAACCTGCCACGACACGTGTCCCGATGAAACCCCGATTCACGGACGAGCACAGGTATCCGCGACGTTACGTGCGCGCTGAATTCACCGATGTCGCGAAAACCTGGGCCGCAGCGCGCAAGAAACTCGGCGCGGACAAGCCACAGCCCGAGTGCAACGTGCTCAAACTGCAACAGCCTGCAGGAGCGAGATCATGAGCCTGATCACCGACAGCGAAAACCTGGTGAAGAACGTCGCGACAGCCTCGGGCGACGCTTTGGCGGCGACGCGCAACCGGTTCGGCAGGAAGTTGCGACGTGCCAGAGCGACGCTGGAAGACGTGTCGCAGCCGGTGCTCGAGCGAACCCGGCAAACCGCCGCCGCCGCGGACGATTACGTGCGCGGCAACGCCTGGACCGTCATCGGTGTCGCGGTTGCACTCGCAGCCCTGATCGGCTTTCTGAGCGCAAAGCGTTAGGCAACGGTGCCTATCGCGGCTGCAGACCGCGGCGCACCTGATCGCGCCGCAGTTCTGCGATCACTCCCGCGATGATCTGCTTGCGTACCAGGGCGGCATCGTGGGTGTCCCCCGCCTGCCCGACCTCCGGGGTTTCGAGTTTCGCCAGCTTGTCGAATAGTCCCAGAGCCTTTGGCACATCATATGCGGAGGCCAGGAAAATGGCCGCCCCGACCCGGTCCGCCTCACGCTCCTGCTGCCGCGCCTCGGGTTGAAACACGGCGACGTAGGAATCCTTGGCGAAAAACTCGACCAGGGCCGCGCGCGCGGTAGGCAGTTTGTCCTTGCCGACGAAATCCGCCATGAACGCGAGCTTCGCCGCAGCGTGCCCGGCGAGAACATGGGCCGCCTCGTGGGAAAAGATCAGGGCGAGCTCGTCGTCGTTGAGTTGCAGCCGGCGCACGAACTTCGCGTCCACGAGGATCACCGCCCCGGGGAACGCCGCGGCACCGAGGCCGAAGTCGTCGATCAGGATGGCACTCCAGGAGGACCTGGCAAAACGCGAATCGATGGCGGCCGCGGCAGCGCCAACCGCGTCCATGACGGTGTCGACGCGTGCGTTCAACACCGGGTCCTTGTCGAGCGTGCGGTCCTTCAGCGCCTGGCGCACATAGCCCGCGGCGAGCCCCTTCCAGGCCGCCGCTGCCTCCGCTTCCGGATAGGCGGCCGCGCTTTGCGCCCTGCCATCCGGCGGCAGTTCGGCAAGGCAAGCTCCACCGAATAGCAGTAGCACCACTGCGACGCCAGTCCTCAAGGCCTCCCCCCGCGTATCCGTAGGCTCCCGTGTTGATCAACGACGGGACGCCGTTACGCAGGAAGTATGTCCCTTTCATCCCCGCGCCACTATGCATTATGGCCGCCTCGACTGCAGACAGGCGCTATTGGCCGGTTCGGCGCAAGTGGGGAGTGCGTGCCTGGACTGCGGATGGCTGTTGCTCTCGTTGCTCGAGATCGTGGAGACCGAAGACCTCACGCGCCGACAGGGTTTCCGGGAGCACGTAGACGATTCCGTCGCTCCCGGAAAACACTGGGCTGACCACCTGCTCGTAGAAACGCGCCGGCACATTGATGCAGCCATAGGATATGCGGTTGTCGAGAGGCGTCGGGGTCGCGAGACGCTGGAGGCGACGCTCCTCAGGCCGGGTCGTTATAACGCGGTGAAGCGATACGCCTGCTTCGTAATCGACCCACACGACGTCCTCGCCGCGGGTACTCATGCCGCGTCTGGCCACGAACCGGCCGGCCGGGGTGGTGCGGGTTTCAGGCGGCATGTCGGAGAGCTCCCGGTCACCGATCCCCGGGACGGTGTGATCACCGCGTGCCACGCCAAGCAGTGCGGGGGCCGCGCCCTGGATCCGCCCGCCGGCGTCGAAAACGAAAACCCGCGCGTTCGACTTGTCGACGATCACGAACGGCAGGCCGGCATTGTTGTCCGTCTCGACGACCCAATCCGCAAGCTGGCGCACGTCGCGGGAAGCCCGGACGCGCGCGAAATCAGTGCGCTTGGCGACCGTTGCGGCGTTCGACTGCGGCGTTCGGGTCCATCTTGCGCCGTCTTCCGATGCGATCGACCCAGCGGGCAGCAAACCCAGACCCAGGGCGACGATTGCGATGCGACGCGTCTCCATACAGCCGGGCTGCGCCGCCTGCTGCGGGGGCACCTCTGGTTCGGGCGCCCCTGCAGCTGGCGTTGAGGCGCAAGGCGTGCCTAGTTGCGGTCCCTTCTGGCCGGGCGGATGATTTCCGCCGGAGCGGGTGCCGGAGCTGCCGTCGCGGCTGGCGGGGCAGGTGGCTCCCCGGCTTGCGTTGGTGCCGGTTGCGGCGGGGTGTCGGCAAGCGCCAGTTTGATGAAGCCGGGGCCGCCCTGGGCACCGACCTGGCAATCGCCGATTGCGCTGACGCTACGGCCGCCGCCGCCCAGATCACCGACTCTCGCCGCCGGGGTCATGTTTCCGTCCACGGCTGGACCGGGAGTACGTCCGGCTGAAGCCACCGGGTAGCTCTGCGCGTAGCTGCCGTCCCAATATTCGGCGCGAGGAAATCCCGCGATGGTCTGGCCGGTATAAGCCTGAGACAAAGCTGTCGGTGCCCCATCGGCCCCACGTCCGCCCAGCTCCTCGGTGAGGCACGGTTGTCCACCCTTGCCGCCGGCACCCATCGTCAGCCGGTAGACGCCGGGCGAGAGGTAACGCGTGCCTTTGAACGGAACCGCGTCGGCCCCGTCGAATCCCAGACCGGTCCGAATTGCGCTTCCGCCGGAGCCGCCGCCGCCGCCGGACAGCTCGACGTTGTAGTTGCCCTCAACGAGTTGCGAGCTGGCCAGGTCGGGCGCACCGCCGGGCCATGACGCTTTCGGCACCACAGTGATGAAACATTGCTGATTCGGCGTGTCGAGGGTGGGATTGACGATGGTGTACGCGCCTCGAGATCTGTCGAAATTCGTCGTCCCGCATTGCGCGTCCGTCGTATTCTGCGCGAACGCAGGAATGGCCGCAGAGCAGGCCAGGGACATCAGAGCCAGTTTTCCAGATTTCATTTTTGCCTCCATGAGAGTCGGAAATCGCGCGCGGGTCGAGTCTGAAGGGGATCCAGGTCGAACGCAGGCCGATCGTACGCGGGCGCGGCACGCCGGTATGTCGGACGCCGGGAGCCGCATTTGTGCGAATCTGTCCTACAGGGCAATGGAGCTGCAATGACGCCGACCTCAGCTCGATGTGCGAGCGCCGCGCGTGGCCTACCGCTTCGCGTCCCCGGTTCCTGTCGGACAAATGCCTACAGCAGTCGGTGCGGAGCGCCTATACGCCAGCGACGTTTCGGTGCCTAAGATGGACGCCACCACCACGCGCATGGAACGAGAGGCGAACATGAAACGCACCGCACTTCGTACACGCAAGGTTCGGGTCCCGCCGCGCAATCTCCGGAATGCCAGGCAGAGAAGTCATTTTGCCGACAGCTTCGACGATCGCATCGGCGACAACCTGTTCGATTACGATGATGAGCGCGAGGCCGTGGAAGTCGTCGTGCAGAGGATGATCCGCTCCGTGAACTGACCCATCAGTCACCGTGAACGACCGGGGCGAGCCTCGCGCCTAAGCCTCGAGCAGTTGTCCGCCCTCCGCTTCCCAGAGTCTTTCGGCGGAGTTGTCGGCCAGCCCGAAGCGGCGGGCCGCCTCGTCCCAGTCGACCACCGACCACCAGGCTCTTAGATAGTCGGCACGACGATTCTCATAGTGCAGGTAGTAGGCGTGTTCCCAGACGTCGTTCAGCAACAGTGGAAAACGATCCTGCGTCATCGGATGGTCGTGGCCCGGGGTGGTGATCACTTCGAGCCTGCCGTCTTCCTGCCGGGTTCGCGCCAGCCAGACCCATCCTGAGCCGAACAGCCGGGCGCCCGCGTCCTCGAACCGGGTCTTGAAAACCGCGACACTGCCGAAGTCGCGATTGATCGCATCGCGCAGCAGTCCTTTGGGTTCGCCGGACCCGCCCGGCTTCATGGCCCGCCAGAACAGGCCATGATTGACGTGGCCTCCCGCGTTGTTGTGAACCGCGCCGCGGATTTCCTCGGGGACCTTGTCGAGGTTGTGCAGCAGCCACAGAGCCGAAGAATCGCGCAAGTCCGGAAACCTCGCCAACGCCGCGTTCAGCTTCTCCACATACGCCCCGTGGTGCTTGGCGTGATGCAGCATCATGGTGCGTGCATCGATGCAGGGTTCCAGTGCCGCATAGGCGTACGCCAGGGGCGGCAGTTGATGCTTCTTCAGGGACGTCCCTGCAGGACGCAGGTCTTCGCCGGCAAGCTGGTTCATGGCAGGGTTCTCGACGGGGCAACCAGAATCAACGGCAAATTACACATCGCGGCGGGCGCCGTCTGTACGTTGGCGCACACGAAATCCCGGGTCGTACGACCAAAGTCTGAGACGCACTTCGGCCGGCCTCGTCAATAATGGGTCGTCCCGCAACCATCGAAATAGGGCCGCGCCATGCCGATCTACGCCCCTGGCGAAACCTGGAAGCCCGGCGCATTTGCCTCGCTCCTGGCCATCGGCGATTCCTGGTTCTGGTATCCCGGCAATAACCTGTTGCGGGCGCTCACCGAGCACCCGCGGTTGCGGGAACCCTACCGCAACATCCAATTGCTCGGATTCAACGGCGCGAGGATCTCCGAATACGTCGATCGCAATGACGCGCGCGGCAAGTACGCCCGGGCCTTCAAGCGCGAGCTGAACCCGCAGAACAGCCAGTACTACGTCGCGGTCCTCATCAGCGGCGGCGGCAACGACGCGCTCGATTACGGGCTGGCGTTGAAGGGCGACTGCAGGGGGCTGACGCGCGCGCAAGAATGCATCGATCCCGACGGCATGGACGGACTGCTCAAGGACGTCTCGGGCGCGCTCGGCCTGCTGATCCACGACGTGCTGTGGGAATTCCATCGACAGCAGCGTGCGGTCGATCTCTTCATCCACGGCTACGACTATCCGGTGCCGGACGGCCGCGGCTTCGATGCCCTGGTCTTCAAGGTGGCCGGTCCCTGGCTCGCGCCCGCGCTGAACGGCGCGGAAGTGGCCGGCGATCCGCTGCTGCGGGCCGCGATCTGCAAGCTGCTGATCGACCGGTTGAACGAGACGTTCCAGCACTTCGCACGGCCGGCCGACGGCGTGCATTACGTCGACTGCCGCAACGCGCTGCGCAGCGATGCGCAATACCAGGACGATTGGGCCAACGAGCTGCACCCGACGGCGGACGGTTTCGACCGGCTCGTGGAGCAGCGCTGGATCCCGCTGCTGGCTCGGCTCGGCTACGCAAGGTAACGCGGTGCGCGCACGGTGTCCGCGGGCGGGCGGATTCACGCTCACCGAGCTGGCGGTGGTATTCGCGATCGTCGCGCTGCTGCTCTACGGCGTGCTCGGCACGCTCGCGGCGCAGACGGAGGTGCGCAACCACGAGGAGACGCGCCGGCGGCTGGACGCCGCGCTCGAGGCACTCATCGGCTACGCGATCGCGCAGCGCAGGCTGCCGTGCCCCGCGCTCGCCGCCGGCACGGGGGACGAGTCGCCCGCCGGAGGCGGCGCGTGCAGCAGCTATTACGGCGGTTTTCTTCCGGCGAAGACGATCGGTTTCGCGCCGACCGACGCGGCGGGCTACGCCGTCGACGCCTGGGGAAACCGCATCCGTTACGCCGTCTCCAACGCGCTCACCGGTTGCGCGGCTCCGGCGGCGCTGCCGCATTTCACGTCGGCGGCGAACCTCAGGGCGAACGGCGTCAGCTGCCGGCCGAACGACCTCGACCTGTGCGTGCGCGCGCAAGGTGCGACCGCAAGCTCGTGCGCGAGCAGCGCCAACCGCGCGGTCAGCACCGAGACTGCGGCGGTGATCGTCTTCTCCACCGGCAAGAACGGAGCGATTGTCGCCGCGCACGGCCCGGACGAGCTGGCGAACCTCGACGCCAATCCGGTGTTCGTCACGCGCCCGCCGAGCGGCCCCGAAGCCAGCGGCGGAACGTTCGACGACCTCGTGGTCTGGGTGCCGGTCGGCATCCTTTATGCGCGCCTGATTGCTGCCGGCGTATTGCCCTGAGAGGCGAAGCGCGCCGCGATCGCGCGGCGGGTGACCGCGGCGAGGGTATGGATCGGTAGCCACCTCCGCATTGCTACCACGGGAGCATTGTCAGATCGGCGGCACGAGGCAGAGACTCCGCCCCTCACGGTTCGTCGTCAGCCAACGTGGAGGGAGGAGCAATGAAACGCGTGCAGAAGGGTTTCACCCTGGTGGAAATCGCGATCGTGCTGGTGATCATCGGCCTGCTGCTGGGCGGCATCCTCAAGGGGCAGGAAATGATCATGCAGGCGAAGATCAAG
>SCUH01000334.1 GCA_004298295.1 Betaproteobacteria bacterium
CGAGCGGTCGGGCCGCCGGCCGCCGGCGCCCCCGGGCGTATAGGCGTCGTCGCTGCGGATGCGGCGGTCCGCGGTGTAGCGGTTGACCATCGAATCCATGTTGCCGGCGGTGACGCCGAAAAACAGCGCCGGCTCGCCGAGCCGGCCGAAGTCGGCCGCCGAATTCCAGTCCGGCTGCGCGATGATGCCGACGCGAAAGCCCTGCGCCTCGAGCAGCCGTCCGATGATCGCCATGCCGAAGCTCGGATGGTCGACGTAGGCGTCGCCCGTGACGAGGACGACGTCGCAGCGCTCCCAGCCGAGCGCCTCCATCTCGGCGCGCGACATCGGCAGGAACGGCGCCGTGCCGAAGCGTGCCGCCCAGTGCTTACGGTGGGAAAACAGCTCGCGGGCCGTCTGCATGGCGCGCATTATGAGAGACTTTAGGGCATGAAGAAGACCGATCTGGAAAAACTGGCCGCGGTCAAGGTCATGACGCGAATGAGGTCAAGCGCGGTGCCGGAACGCTATGCGCAGGGCTCGGCCACCGTCGCGGACCGGCGCGAGCAGTGGCGCCTGGACCGCGAGCGCGGCCTGGTGCCGTTCGCGGTCAAGCTGGATGGCGGGCTCGCCGCCCGGCTGCGCGCCCTGGCGGCCGAGCGCGGCGTTGAGCTG
This sequence comes from Betaproteobacteria bacterium, assembly GCA_004298295.1. GTDB lineage: Bacteria > Pseudomonadota > Gammaproteobacteria > Burkholderiales > SG8-39 > 2-02-FULL-66-14. Next base: position 655 of record SCUH01000334.1, read on the forward strand.
AACGCGCTCGTGGACGAGCTGCTTCGCAAGGGGCTGGACGAGCCGCGCTGAGGGCGTAAGCGCCTGTCGCGAAATAGCGGTGCATCGAACGTCGCGGCCAGGGCGAATGCCGGTTGCGTGTGCGCAGATTCGTGACGCACCTCTCCTCGCACCCGGTTGTTGCCGAATCTCGGTCCGGCAAACCCGCTGTCGCCGCTGCCTTTCGCGAAAGTGGCGAGCGCTTTGGCCGGATCCGGCTCGGCGAGCAGCAGCACGCCGCGCACGCCGGCCGCCGGGTTGAAGGGATCCATCGTCAGTAGCACGCCCTGCACGCTGGCCGAGCGCGCCAGCGCATGCAGCGCGGACGGAAAGTCCTCTGAAAGCAGGGTCTGCGCGATCTCGCGGTCGGCGAGCACGATGCGCAGCGCGCGCCGCCCGAGCACGCCTTCTGCGTTGTCGCGCTGATGCGCGTAGGCGTGGGTGAGCGGAATCGTTCGGCCGCCGACCGAGAGCTCGCCCCTGGCGACGCCAGGGTCCATGGCGAGCGCCGGCGCGAGCGCGAGCAGTGTCGCGATGAGCGCGAGCCAGCGTGCGAGTTCCATCGGTGGCGAGTGATCCAATGCGCGGGATATTACCGCGCCGTCACGGGTAAACTAGCCGCCATGCCATTGAGAATCCCATGAGCGAGCCGTTCAAGGAACCGAAGCCCGATTCCCCGGTGCAGCCGGTCTCGCTCGGGCTCGAGGACCGCTTTCGCTTTCGCTGCCGCAAGGGCATCGCGTGCTTCAACAAGTGCTGCGAGAACACCGACATCCTGCTCACGCCGTACGACCTGCTGCGGCTGAAGAACCGGCTCGACCTGTCGAGCCGCGAGTTCATCGACCGCTA
>SCUH01000335.1 GCA_004298295.1 Betaproteobacteria bacterium
GTGGCCGGTCAGGCTCGCCTGCACCGCGATCTGCGCGGTCTCCAGGTCGCGGATCTCGCCGATCATGATGACGTCGGGGTCCTGGCGCAGGATGGTGCGCAGCGCCCGCGCGAAACTCATTTCGATGCGGGGATTGATCGGGGTCTGGCTGATGCCGTCGAGGTCGTACTCGATCGGGTCCTCGACGGTCATGATGTTGAGCGCTTTCGGATCGAGCCTGGAGAGCGCGGCGTACAGGGTCGTGGTCTTGCCCGATCCGGTCGGTCCGGTGACCAGGATGATGCCGTGCGGCTCGCGGATCAGCTGGTCCATCTCCGCGAGGGTCGCCTCGTCCATCCCGAGCCGCGAAAGGTCGAGCCGCGCCGCCTGCTTGTCGAGCAGGCGCAGCACCACGCGCTCGCCGTGCCCCGTCGGGATCGTGGAAACCCGGACGTCGATCGCCTTGCCCGCAACCCGCAACGTGATCCGGCCATCCTGCGGCAGGCGCTTCTCGGCGATGTCGAGTTGCGCCATGATCTTGACGCGGGAAACGATCGCGCCGTGCAGCGCGCGCGCCGGCTCGATCAGGTCGCGCAGCGTGCCGTCGATCCGCAGCCGCACCACCGAGCGCGTCTCGAAGGGCTCGATGTGGATGTCGGAGGCGCCGTCGCGCAGCGCCTGCGTGAACAGCGCGTTGATGAGGCGGATGAGCGGCGCATCGTTCTGGCTTTCGAGCAGGTCCTCGACCTTGGGAATGTCCTGCAGCAGCCGCGACAGGTCCAGATCCTGCGCGAGGTCGTCCGCCAGGGCCGCCGCGCCCGCGTCGGCGGTGTTGTACAGCACGGTGAGCAGTTCATCGAACTCGTCGGCGCCGAGGCGCCGCGCCTGCACCGGCATGCCCAGGGTGCGACGCACTTCGGCGATGGCGCCCGGCTGGGCGCCGGGGCGCACGGCCACCTGCGCCACGCCGTCGGCCGCCGCCGTAACGACGACGCCGTTGGCCTTGGCAAAGGCGTAGGGGACCGACGGTTTGATCATTTCGCCTGCGCGGGCGCCGGGGAATTGCCGCTGTCCGCCGCAGGCCTGTCGGACTGCGGCCGCGGCGCGCCTGGGCGCAGCTGCAGCGCGGGCGCACCGAATTCCGGCAGCACGCTGGGCAGGGGTTGCGCCCTGAGCTGCTCGCCGAGGATGTAGTCGTAGCGATCCTGGGTGATCGACTCGGCGCTCTGCGCGCTGCGCAGCACCGCCGGCCGCAGGAACACCATGAGGTTGGTCTTGCTGCGCGAGCGCGTGTTGTACTTGAACAGGCCCCCGATCAGGGGAATGTCGCCGAGCCCGGGCACTTTTTCCAGGCCGTCCTTGAACGTGTCCTGGATCAGCCCGCCGATCGCCACGATCTGGCCATCGTCGACCAGCACGGTCGATTCGACCGAGCGCTTGTTGGTGATCAGGCCGGAGACGTTGGTCGCGTCCGTGACGTTGGACACCTCCTGGAAGATCTGCAGGCGGATCGCGCCGCCCTCCGAGATCTGCGGCTTGATGCGCAGCGTCAGGCCGACGTCCTTGCGCTCGATGGTCTGGAACGGCGTCGGC
>SCUH01000336.1 GCA_004298295.1 Betaproteobacteria bacterium
CTCGTCGACCATGCGGATCTCGAGGCTCGCGGTGCGGCCGAGGATGTCCTTCGCCTTGGCGGTGTCCTGCACCCCGGGCAGCTGCACCACGACGCGGTCGGCGCCCTGCTGCTGGATCACCGGCTCGGCCACGCCCAGCTCGTTGATGCGGTTGTGCAGCGTGGTGATGTTCTGCTTGAGCGCGTACTCCTGCGTGCGCTTCATCGCCTCGGGCCTGAGCGTGGCAACGAGCAACAGCTCCTCGCCCTCGCCGCGCTCGGTGAGCGCGAGATCCTGCAGGTTCGCGACGATCGCCTCGCGCCCCTTGTCGCGCATGGCCGCATCGCGAAACCGGATGCGCAGGCTCTGGCCCTCGCGCTGGATGCCCGAGTGGCGCACGTTCTTGTCGCGCAGCGTGGTGCGCATGTCGCCGGCAAGGCTTTCGAGCCGCTTGGTGAGTGCTGCTTGCATGTCCACCTGCAGCAGGAAGTGCACGCCGCCGCGCAGGTCGAGGCCGAGGTACATCGGCAGCGCGTGGATCGCGCTGAGCCAGTTCGGCGACGACGACAGCAGGTTCAGCGCCACGACGTAGGTCGCGTTGGCGGGATCCGGGTTGAGCGCCTTCTCCACCACGTCGCGCGCCTTCAGCTGCGTGTCGGCGTCGGCAAACCGGACGCGGACGCTGTTCAGGTCGAGCAGCGCCCCGCTGTACGCCACGCTGGCGCGCTGCAGCGCCTCCTCGACGCGCTGCAGCACCGCGAGGTCGACCTTGACCGTCGCCTTGGCGCTCGAGACCTGCACCGCGGGGGACTCGCCGAAGAAATTCGGCAGCGTGTAGAGGAACGCAATCGCGATGCCGAGCGCGATCAGCGCGTACTTCCAGGTGGGGAAACGGTTCACCGACCGCTTACGGGATCGATTTCAGCGTGCCCTTGGGCAGCAGCGTCTGCACCGCGGCCTTCTGCACGGTGATTTCGGTGCCCGAGGCCACCTCGAGCGACAGGTAGGCGTCGCCCAGCTTGTTGATCTTGCCGGCGACGCCGCCGGCGGTGACCACCTCGTCGCCCTTTTGCAGGGCATCGATCATCGCTTTCTGCTCCTTCTGGCGCTTCATCTGCGGCCGGATCATGAGGAAGTACAGCAGCACGAACATCAGCACGATCGGCAGGAAGCCGATGAGGCCGGCGTCGCCGGCGCCAGCGGCCGGGGCTTGCGCAAAGGCGGAGGAGATGAACACGCGGGGGATCCTCGAAGAACCTGAAAAGGCGCGGAATTATACGCTAGAGCGGGGTGGCGACGGGGGGCTGCGCGTCAATTCCGGCGACGGCGCGAATTTGAAGTTCCCAACTCTCCGCTTTTCGGCACGATTCACGCCGAAAAGCGGAGACCGGGAGAGGCAAATCTATGCTGTCCCCTCCACTGGGCTCCGCCTGCGCTCCAGTATGCGCCGCGCCGCCTCCGCCAGGTTCCCGGCCTCGATCGCCGCGCGCAGCTCGCGCATCAGCTCCAGATAATAGTGCAGGTTGTGGATGGTGTTCAGCCGCGCGCCGAGGATTTCATTGGTTTTCTGCAGGTGGTACAGGTAGGCGAGCGTGAAATGGCGGCAGGCGTAGCAGCCGCAGGCCTCATCGAGCGGCCGCGCCGCGTCGCGCCAGCGCGCGTTGCGGATCTTGACGTCGCCAAAGCGCGTGAAAAGCCAGCCGTTGCGCGCGTTGCGCGTCGGCAGCACGCAGTCGAACAGGTCGATGCCGGCGAGCACTGCCTCGACGATGTCCTCCGGCGTGCCCATGCCCATGAGGTAGCGCGGCCGCTCGGCCGGCAGGCGCGGCGCGGTGTGCGCGAGGATGCGGTTGCGGTCGTCTTTCGGCTCGCCCACCGACAGGCCGCCGATCGCGTAGCCGTCGAAGCCGATCGCGACCAGGCCCGCGAGCGACGCCTCGCGCTGGGCTTCGTACATGCCGCCCTGCACGATGCCGAAGAGCGCGTTGCGGTTGCCTTCGTGGGCGCGCCTGGAGCGCTCGGCCCAGCGCAGCGAGAGCTGCATCGATTTCGCCGTGGCCTGCTCGCTCGCCGGATGCTCGAGGCATTCGTCGAAGATCATAACGATGTCGGCATCGAGCACGCGCTGGATGCGCATCGACTCCTCCGGCGTGAGCAGCAGGCGATCGCCGTTGATCGGCGAGGCGAAATGCACCCCTTCCTCGGTGATCCGGCGCAGCCTGCCGAGGCTGAAGACCTGGAAGCCGCCCGAGTCGGTGAGGATCGGATGCGTCCAGCCCATGAAGCGGTGCAGCCCGCCGTGCTTCGCGATCACCTCCAGCCCCGGGCGCAGCCAGAGGTGGAAGGTGTTGCCGAGCACGATCTGCGCGTCCATCGCCTCGAGCTCGGCGGGCGACATCGCCTTGACCGCGCCGTAGGTGCCGACCGGCATGAAGGCGGGCGTGTCGACGCGGCCGTGCGCGAGTTCCAGTACGCCGCGGCGCGCGGCGCCGTCGCGGTGGCTGAGCGTGAACTTCACCGCGCCCTCTCGATCAGCATGGCGTCGCCGTAGGAGTAGAAGCGGTAGCGCTGCGCGATGGCGTGCGCGTAGGCGCGGCGCAGGTTTTCGGTGCCGCCGAAGGCCGACGCCAGCATCAGCAGGCTCGAACGCGGCAGGTGGAAGTTCGTCAGCAGGCGATCCACGACGCGGAAGGCGAACCCGGGAACGATGAAGAGCGCTGTTTCGCCGCCCGCCGTGCCGCTCGCCGCCCAGCTTTCGAGCGCGCGCAGCGCCGTGGTGCCGATCGCGAGCACGCGGCCGCCGGCCGCGCGCGCCGCGTCGATGGCGACGATCGTGGCCTCAGGCACTTCGTAGCGCTCGCTGTGCATGCGGTGCTGCTCCAGTTCCTCGCAACGCACCGGCTGGAAGGTTCCCGAGCCGACGTGCAAGGTGACACGCGCCAGGCGCGCGCCCGCGCGAACCAGCCGCTCCAGCATGGCGCGGTCGAAGTGCAGCCCCGCCGTCGGCGCCGCGACTGCGCCCGGCCTGGCCGCGAAGACCGTCTGGTAGCGCTCGGCGTCGGTGGCATCCGGCGCATGGCGCACGTAGGGCGGCAGCGGCACGTTGCCGCAGCGCTCGAGCACGCTCATGACGGGCTCGGCAAAGCGCACGCGGAAAAGGTCGTTCTCGAGGGCAAGCACCTCGACCGCGACCCCGTCACCGACCACCAGGCGAGCGCCGGCGCGCGTGCGGTGGCCCGAGCGCATCAGCACCAGCGCCTCGCGCTCGCCGAGAATGCGCTCCACGAACACCTCGGTCCTGCCGCCGGTGCTCTTGCGACCATAGAGGCGCGCTTTGATGACGCGTGTGTCGTTCAGCACGAGAAGGTCGTGCGGCCGCACGAGGCTGAGCAGCTGCGCGAACATCAGGTCTTCGAACGCCCCGGTCTTGCCGTCGAGGTGAAGCATGCGGCTCGCGCCGCGCTCGGGCGCGGGGTGCTGCGCGATGAGCTCTTCGGGCAGCGCGTAGTCGAAGTCCGAAGTTTTCATCCGCGGCCATTATAGAATCCGCACCACCAGCGCAGCCGGAATGGCGGAATCGGTA
>SCUH01000032.1 GCA_004298295.1 Betaproteobacteria bacterium
ACAGCACCGGCCGCGTCCACGCCGCGAGCGACAGCCCCGAGTTGAACCAGATCACCATTTCCGAATCGCGCCACACGCGCGTCAGCGTCAGCAGCACGGTGATGAACAGCGTCAGCGACAGCAGCACCGGCAGCACGTTGATGGCGAAGAAGCCGAGAAACGCGATCACGGCGTCGCTCGGGATCTTGCCGCCGGCGGCCTGGCCGAGCAGGCGGATGAGCCGGGTGGTGAGGGCGATCAGGAACAGCGTCGTGAACACAGCGATGGCGAGATGGGCGAACTCCCGCAACAGCGAGCGCTGGAAGATCATGCGATACTTGCCCCGGACAATGCAGGAGGAACGCGTGGAATTTAGCATACGAACGCTCGCCCCAGAGAGGGCGGCGAGCGGTTGCCTGGTGCTGGGGGTCTTCAAGGACGGCAGCGCCGCGGGCACCACCCTGACGCGCGCGGCGCAGCTCGCCGACCGCGCCGCCGGCGGCGCCATCCGCGCAGCGCTCGCGCAGGGCGACCTCGCGGCGAAGTCCGGCTCGACGCTGCTGCTGCGGCAGCTGCCCGGCCTCGCCGCCGAGCGCGTGCTGCTGGTGGGTCTGGGCGAGCACAAGGAATTCGGCGAGAAGGCTTTTCTTGACGCCATCGGCGCTGCGTCCAAGGCGCTCAAGGACACCGGCGCCCGCGACGCGGTGCTGTTCATCGCCGACCTGAAGGTGGGCCGGCGGGCGCTGGCGTGGAACGTGCGCCAGGCGGTGCTCGGGGTGCGCGAAGCCTTCTACCGCTTCGACCAGCTGAAGACGCAGAAGAAACCGCCCGCGCCGGCGCTCGCCGAGGTGACGCTCGCCGTGCTCGGCGCGCCCGTGACCCAAGCCGCCGAGGCGGCATTGCGCGAAGCGGGGGCGACCGCCGACGGCGCGGAGCTCGCACGCACGCTCGGCAACCTGCCCTCCAACCACTGCACGCCTTCGCACCTCGCGGCGGAAGCGAAGCGAATCGGCGCACAGTACAAGCTCAAGGTCGAGGTGCTCGAGCGCCGCGACATGGAAAAGCTCGGCATGGGCGCGCTGCTCTCGGTGACCCGGGGCTCGCGCGAGGCGCCCAAGCTGATCGTGCTGCATTACCGCGGCGGCGCGAAACAGGCAAAGCCCCTGGTGTTCGTCGGCAAGGGCATCACCTTCGACACCGGCGGCATTTCGCTCAAGCCGGCGCCCGAGATGGACGAGATGAAGTACGACATGTCCGGCGCCGGCAGCGTGCTCGGCGCGCTGCGCGCGCTGGCCGCGATGCGCGCGCCGCTCAATGCGATCGGCGTGATCCCGGCCTGCGAAAACATGCCGGGCGGCGCCGCGAGCCGGCCGGGCGACATCGTCAAGACGCTCGACGGCCAGACCGTGGAGGTGCTCAACACCGACGCCGAAGGCCGCCTCATCCTGTGCGACGCGCTCGCCTACGCGCGGCGTTTCGATCCCGAGGTGGTGGTGGACATCGCCACGCTCACGGGCGCCTGCGTGATCGCGCTCGGTCACGTCGCGACGGGTCTGTTCGCCAACGACCAGAAGCTCGCGGACGAGATCCGCGCCGCGGCGGACGACGCCTGGGACCGCGTCTGGCAGATGCCGCTGTGGGAAGACTACCAGGAGCAGCTGCGCTCGAACTTCGCCGACATGGCGAACATCGGGGGCCGGCCCGCCGGCAGCGTTACCGCAGCGTGTTTTCTCTCGCGCTTCACCAGGAAACTGCGCTGGGCGCACCTCGACATCGCCGGCACGGCCTGGAAGAGCGGCCGCGACAAGGGTTCCACCGGGCGGCCGGTGCCGCTGCTGGTGCGCTTCGCGCTGCGACACGCGGGACGCAAGGATTGACGCGCATCGATTTCTACTTCAACGCCGCCGACCGGCTGCAGGTCGCCTGCCGGCTGGCGGGCAAGGCGGTGGCGCAGCGCCGGCGCGTGGTGATCTTCGCGCCGCAGGCCGAGGTGGCGCAGCGCATCGACCGCCTGCTGTGGACCTGGCCCGCGACCGGGTTCGTGCCGCACTGCCGGGCGGGTGACGCGCTCGCGGCGGAAACGCCGGTGCTGATCGCGCACGACGCCGCCGATGCCGCGTCCGCGAGCGAGGTGCTGCTCAACCTCGACGCGGCGTGCCCGGATTTTTTCGAGCGCTACGAGCGGCTGCTGGAAATCGTCTCGCAGGAAGACGCCGACCGCCTGGCGGCGCGCACGCGCTACGCCTGGTACCGCGATCGCGGCTACGCCATGCGCAGCCACGACCTCGCGGGGGCCGCCGCCGAATGAGCAAGCCGGGCGAGAGCGACAAGCGCGTCTGGCGCCCGGTGGAGGAAATCCCGGTCCTCACCGAGGTGGTCGATGCGACCAAGGCGGGCGGGCTCAGCCCGGCGCAGGTCGACGCGCTGGCGGCGCAGATCGAGCGCGGCGTGCTCGAGGAACTGGCGCCGCGGCTCGAGGACGCGGTCCACCAGGCGGTGCGCAACGCCGTCGAGCGCGCGCTCGCCCCACCGCCCGGCAAAGACAAGACGCCCTAGCATGTCCCTGGAAAAGAGCTTCGATCCGCACGCGGTCGAGGGCCGCTGGTACGCGCGCTGGGAGGCCGCCGGCTACTTCGCGGCGAGCGGCGATGCGGCGCGGCCCGCGTACTGCATCCAGCTGCCGCCACCGAACGTCACCGGGACGCTGCACATGGGGCACGCGTTCCAGCAGACGCTCATGGATGCGCTTGCGCGCTACCACCGCATGCGCGGCTTCGACACCAACTGGGTCGTCGGCACCGACCATGCGGGGATTGCCACCCAGATCGTCGTGGAGCGCCAGCTGCAGGAAGAAGGCAGGACGCGCCACGACCTCGGGCGCGAGAAGTTCGTAGAGCGCGTTTGGCAGTGGAAACAGACTTCGGGCTCGACCATCACGCGCCAGATGCGGCGTCTGGGCGCCTCGGGCAACTGGAGCTATGCCGACACCGAGGGGCAGAAGGCCGGCTACTTCACCATGGATGCACGCCTGTCGCGCGCCGTGGCCGAGGTGTTCGTGCGCCTGTACGAGGAAGGCCTGATCTACCGCGGCAAGCGGCTGGTGAACTGGGACCCGGTGCTCGGCACCGCGGTATCCGACCTCGAAGTCGACACCGAAGAGGAGGACGGGAAGATCTGGGAGATCCGCTACCCGTTCGAGGACGGCAGCGGCGGCCTCGTCGTCGCCACGACGCGGCCGGAGACGATGCTCGGCGACGTCGCGGTGGCGGTGAACCCCAAGGACGAACGCTATAGCGCGCTTCTCGGCCGGAAAGTGGTGCTGCCGCTCACCGGCCGCAGCATTGCGGTGATCGCGGACGATTACGTCGACCGCGAATTCGGCACCGGCTGCGTCAAGATCACGCCGGCGCACGACTTCAACGATTTCGCCGTGTCGCAGCGCCACGGCCTGCCCGCGATCGAGATGCTGACGCTGGAGGCGAAAGTGTCGGCCGCGGCGCCGCCCGCCTACCGCGGCCTCGACCGGTTCGAGGCGCGCGAGCGCGTGCTGGCGGATCTGAAGGCGCTGGGGCTGCTGGTCTCGGAAAAGCCCTACCAGCTGCGCGTGCCGCGCTCGGGGCGCACCGGCGTCATCGTCGAGCCGATGCTCACCGACCAGTGGTTCGTGAAGATGGAAGGCTTCGCGCGAGCGGGCCTCGGCGCGGTCGCCGACGGCCGGGTGCGCTTCTTTCCCGAGCACTGGACCACGACCTACCAGCACTGGCTGGAGAACATCCAGGACTGGTGCATCTCGCGGCAGCTGTGGTGGGGCCACCAGATTCCCGCCTGGTATGACGATGCGGGCAAGATCTACGTAGGCCGCTCGGAAGAGGAAGTGCGCGCGAAGCACCGGATTTCCGGTGCGCTGCGCCGCGATGCCGACGTGCTCGACACCTGGTTTTCTTCCGCCCTGGTGCCCTTCACGTCGCTCGGCTGGCCGGAGCAGACGCCCGATCTCGAGCGCTATCTCCCCTCCAACGTGCTCGTCACCGGCTTCGACATCATTTTCTTCTGGGTCGCCCGGATGATCATGATGACGCTGCACTTCACCGGCAAGGTGCCGTTCCATCACGTCTACATCAACGCCATCGTGCGCGACGCCGAGGGGCAGAAGATGTCAAAGTCCAAGGGCAATACCCTGGACCCGATCGACCTGATCGACGGCATTTCGCTCGCGGACCTGACGGCGAAATCCACCGTCGGGCTGCTGCGCGCCGAACACCGCGCGCGGATCGAGAAGTACGTGCGCGCGCATTACCCGAAGGGCATCGCGTCCTACGGTGCCGATGCGCTGCGGTTTACCTTCGCTTCGCTCGCGAGCTTCGCGCGCACGCTCAACTTCGACCTCGGGCGCTGCGAGGGCTATCGCAACTTCTGCAACAAGCTGTGGAACGCTACGCGCTTCGTGCTGATGAACACCGAGGGGCAGGATTGCGGCGCGGATGCTTCCGCCGAGGTGACGCTGTCGTTCGTGGACCGCTGGATCGTGAGCCAGCTGCAGCGCACCGAGGCCGAGGTGGAGAAAGGCTTCGCCGAGTACCGCTTCGACAATGCCGCCAACGCCATCTACCGCTTCGTCTGGGACGAGTACTGCGACTGGTACGTCGAGCTGGCGAAGGTGCAGCTGCAGTCGCCCGACGCGGCCGTGCAGCGCGGCACGCGCGGGACTCTGGTGCGCGTGCTGGAGGCGACGCTGCGCCTCGCGCACCCGATCATCCCGTTCATCACCGAGGAACTGTGGCAGAAGGTGGCGCCGCTCGCGGGAAAAACCGGCGACACGGTCATGCTCGCGCCCTATCCGCAGAGCCAACCCGGGAAGATCGACGAGGCGGCGGAGCGCGAGGTGGCGCTGCTCAAGCAGTGGATCGATGCCTGCCGCAACCTGCGCAGCGGCATGGGCCTGTCGCCGCAACAGAAGGTGCCGCTCTACGTCGCGGGCGAGGCGCAGACCGTGGCGCGCTTCGCGCCCTACCTCAAACCGAAGCCGCTCGCGCAGCTGAGCGAGGTGCACGCGGTGAAGCAGCTGCCCGCGGAAGATGCGCCGGTCGCCGTGGCGGGCGATTTCCGCCTCATGCTGCACGTCGAAGTGGATGTCGCCGCCGAGCGCGAGCGGCTGGCGAAGGAAATCGCGCGGCTGGAAGGCGAGATCGCGAAGTGCAAGGCAAAGCTCGGCAACGCGTCGTTCGTAGAGCGGGCGCCGGCGGCGGTGGTGGCGCAGGAGCGTGCGCGGCTGGCGGGGTTCGAAGCGACGCTGGCGCAGTTGCGGGCACAGTTACAGAAACTCGAGGTTCGCGCGCAGTAACCGCTCCCGTGGGCCCCTTGCTACGCCGCCAATTTCATGACGCGTAGCTGCCTGCGCCTTTGTTCGGCGTGCCAGAGATCGTATTGCGTCTGCTGATTCAACCAGCTCTCTGCCGACGTCCCAAAAGCGATTGACAAACGCACCGCCATTTCTGGGCTTACGCCCGAGCGCCCGTTCAGAATCGCCGAAAGCGTCTTGCGGCTGACGCCCAGGGCTTTCGCGGCCCCCGTAACCGTTACACCGAGCGGCTCCAGGCACAGCGATTTGATGATTTCACCCGGATGCGGCGGATTGTGCATGCGCATGGCGCTTCCCTTCAGTGGTAGTCCTCGTAATCGACCGCGTCAGCATCGGTTCCTGCAAAAACAAAGGTGATTCGCCGGTTGCCGCTCACGCGGACCGACCAAACACCCTTCAGGTTGCCTTTGAGCGGGTGCAGTACCAGCCCGGGGAGTGCCATGTCCTGTGGCTTTGTTGCCGCGCTCCTTTCTATTTGACAGTTCTGGTCGGTTTGCAAACCGCACAACTTGTAACAGGATCCATCATCGTCTCTTGGGTCCAATACGTTACCCTCGCATACTCGCCCGAGCAATCCGACCAAGGTATGGGGTACATGGGAGAGACACGTTCCGCAGCGCCACAAGAATAGAACACCGATCCGGCAGACCTACCGGCAACAGCCGTCTACCCGACTTCGCTGATCGACTCCACGAACCCACGGCGTGCCACATCGATCGCCGCCTGTTCGGCTTTCATCGGCCACGCCGTCTCGAACTGCCACCCGTGTTGCGCTTCGATGCGCGCGCGCAGCGCCGCTTCGAACGCACGCTCGGGCGGCGCGTCGCCCTCGCCGCCCCACTGCGTCATCGCCAGCCCGAGCCCTTCGCGCAGCCAGGTGCGAAATTCCGGCGCATACATCGATTGCGCAGCGGGCGATCCACCAAGATCGAGATTTGCGGTGATCACCACGCAATCACCGACAGCCTCAGCGCGACCGCCGCCGATACAGCGTCCATGCAAACAAACGCACCACCCGTCGAGATAGGCCCTGAGGCCGAAATCGCGGCACGCGGCCACCGCGGGCGAGAGCGCCCACGAAACCCAGCGCGCCGCGAGCCCGGGCGCGAGGTGCGCGGGCGCGACCACGGCAAACATGTAGCCGTGTTCGTCCTCCTGCGCCAGCGCGCCCAGCGGCAATCCGGATCCACCCCAGAGCACGATCGGCGCGGCCCCGCGCGACTGCGCGACCGAGAATCCGTCGCACGCAGCCTGCAACGCGCGCCGATCGACCGCGCCCAGCCGGATCCAGCGCGCGCGCCGCGCCATCAGGCTCCACCCGCAGGACGACGCCTGCCGCCGACATCGGGCCGCCGGTTCTTGAGCGCGCTCAAATCCGCAACGCAAATGTGGCGCATGCTGGCGCAAATGTAGCAGATCGCACGCATACTCGTCCCATGCTGCCGCGCGCCCGACGCAAGGCACGAAGCACGCTGCCGGTGGCCGACCTGAGCTGGCAGGGCGGCAGCCCCGATGTCGCCGGGCTGCTCGCAAGAATGGAGCAGCTGCGCAACGCGGTCGACCAGGCCGCGCGAGCGCTGCTGCGCGAATGGCGCGCGCATCCGCGGGTGCGCGTCTACCAACCCAGCGCGGCGAACCTCGCCGCCTACATCGCACTCAGGCGCCACGACCTGCGGCCGATCCAGAGCGTCCTCGCCGCCCTCGGCCTGTCTTCGCTTGGGCGCTGCGAAGGCCACGTCATGGCTGCGCTCGACGCGGTGATCCACGCGCTGCGACGGATGCAGGGCGCGCGCGTGGCGCGGCTGAAAATCGCCCGCGTGGCAGGCGCGATCACGCGCGACCCGGTGCTGCTGCGCCGGCACACCAACCGCCTGTTCGGCGCGCCGCCGGCGCATCGCTGGACGCGCTTCATGGTGACGCTGCCCGCGGAAGCCGCCAGCGACTACGGTTTCGTGCGCGACGCCCTCAAGCAGGGCATGGACTGCGCGCGCATCAACTGCGCGCACGACGGCCCCGCGGCGTGGCGCCGCATGGTCCGCCACGTGCGCCGCGCCGAGCGCGAACTGGGACGGCCCTGCCGCATCCTGATGGACCTCGGCGGCCCGAAGTTGCGCACCGGCCCCGTGAAGACCGGCGACGCGCTGCTGCGCATCAAGGTCGGTCGCAACGCGCGCGGCAGGCTGGTCGCGCCGGCCCGAGTGCTGCTCGACGCCTCGCAGGCGGCGGCCGCGCCGGTACCGGCCGGAAGGCTCGCGCCGCGCGAGCCGCTGCCGCTCGCGGTCGAACGCGCCTGGCTCGACCGCGTGCGCCCGGGCGAGCGCATCGCGTTCACCGACGTGCGCGGGCGCAAGCGCGTCCTGACGGCGCGGCGGCGCCTCGGCGCCGACCGTGTCGTCGCGACGCTTGCCAAGGGCGCCTGGATCGGCGAGCTGACCGGCCTCGAGCACGCGCCGCGGCGCGGCGCGAAACATCGGGTGAGCGCCGTGTGCGCGATCAGCGCGCGGCCGCTCGAGATCCGCGTCGAGCAGGGCGACGCGCTCTTGGTGACGCGCGAGCCGGTACCGGGCGAACCCGGGCGCTTCGACCGGCGCGGCCGGCTGCTGCAGGCGGCGCACATTTCCTGCAGCGAAGCCGCCGTGTTCGGCGCGCTGCGCGCCGGCCACCAGGTCTGGATCGACGACGGCAAGATCGGCGCCGTGGTGGAAACGCTCGACGAGCGCGGCGCGTGGCTGCGCGTGACGCACGCGCGCCCGGGCGGCGAGCGCATCGCGCCGGGCAAGGGGCTGAATTTTCCCGACAGCGCGCTGCCGCTGCCGGTGCTCTCGCCGCTCGACCGGGCCGATCTCGATTTCGTCGCGCGCCATGCCGACATCGTGGGGCTGTCGTTCGTGCGCTCGGCCGCGGACCTGGACGCGCTCGCGCGCGAGCTCGCCCGGCGCCGGCGCGGCAACCTGGCGGTGATCGCCAAGATCGAGACGCGCGCCGCGGTGAGGAACCTCCCCGAGATCATCGTGCGCGGCGCCGGGCGCCACCCCTTCGGCGTCATGATCGCGCGCGGCGACCTCGCGGTGGAGATCGGCTACGAGCGCCTCGCCGAGATCCAGGAAGAGATCCTGTGGCTGTGCGAGGCGGCGCACGTGCCGGTGATCTGGGCGACGCAGGTGCTCGAGGGGCTGGTGAAGCGCGGCCGCCCGACGCGCGCCGAAATTTCCGATGCGGCGCTGTCGCAGCGCGCCGAATGCGTGATGCTGAACAAGGGCCCGTTCCTGCTGCAGGCGCTCGCGGTGCTCGACAACGTGGTCGCGCGCATGCGCGATCATCAGCGCAAGAAGACGGCGCAGTACCGCGCCCTGCACTGGTAGTGCGGGCGCTACTTCGCGCCTTTCTTCTTCGCCTTCTTGCCGCTCGCGTTCTTGCCGACGCGCGCGAGCCCATCCTCCACGGCCACGGTGAGCGTCTTCAGCACCTTGATGCGCGCGTGATACTTGTTGTTCGCCTCGACCAGCGTCCAGGGCGCGAGCGCGGTCGAGGTGCGGTCCACCATGTCGCACACCGCGAGCTCGTAGTCGTCCCACTTCTTGCGGTTGCGCCAGTCTTCGGCGGTGATCTTGAAGCGCTTGAAAGCCACCTTCTCGCGCGCCTTGAAGCGCTTGTACTGCTCGTCCTTGCCGATCGCGAGCCAGAACTTGAGCACCACGCCGCCCTGGCGCAGCAGCTCGCCCTCGAAGTCGTTGATCTCGCTGTAGGCGCGCATCCAGTCCGCCTCCTTGCAGAAACCCTCGACGCGCTCGACCAGGACGCGCCCGTACCAGGAGCGGTCGAAAAAGGTGAAACGGCCGTGGCGCGGGATGTGGCGCCAGAAGCGCCACAGGTAGGGTTGCGCGCGCTCTTCCTCCGTGGGTGCGGCGACCGGCACGTTGAAGTAGCTGCGCGCATCGAGCGCGCCGGTGACGCGCCGGATCGCGCCGCCCTTGCCGGCGGCATCGTTGCCCTCGAACACGCACACCACCGAGAGCGACTTGAAGCGCGGATCGCGCGAAGCGACGTTCAGGCGCCGCTGCCACTTCAGGAGCTGCGTCTGATATTCGGACTTGGTCAGCGGCTGATCGAGCGGCATTGCGCGCAGCACATTCAGCTTGTCGCTGGCCGCGAGCAGCGGCGGGTTCTTGTCGGGCAGGCGCGCGACCGGCTTTTCGTCCAGGCGCTCGCGCATCGCGGCGAGCAGGTGGCGGCCGAAGCTGAGCGAACGGTAGCGCGCATCGGCCCCCGGCACCACGATCCAGGGCGCCTCGCCGGTCGAGGTCTTGCGCAGGAACGGCTCGCACACCCTGACGAATTTCTTGTAGACCTTGAAATACTCCCATTCGCGCTCGGTCACGCGCCAGCGCGTATCGGGATCCTTCTCGAGCGCGCGCAGGCGCTTTTTCTGCTGCGGCTTCGAGAGATGGAACCAGTACTTGAGCAGCAGCACCCCCTCGTCGCACAGCATCTTCTCGAGCCGCACGATCTCGCCGATGGCGTGCGCGAATTCGGCCTCGCCGATCTCGCCCCTGACGCGCTGGATGATCGGCATGGTGTGCCAGGCGCCGAAAAAGACGCCGATCTTGCCCTTGGGCGGCAGCGAGCGCCAGAAGCGCCACTGGGGCGGCCGGTCGCGTTCCTCGTCCGAGGGCTCGAAGAAGGCGTGGGTGTAGATGTGGCGCGGGTCCATCCACTCGTTGAGGAGGTTCACCGTCTCGCCCTTGCCCGCGCCCTCGACCCCGGCGATCAGGATCAGAACCGGAAAGCGGCCGTTTTCCTTGAGGTCAAACTGGGCGTTGAGCAGCGCCTCGCGCAGCTTGGCCTCTTCCCGGCGGTAAGTCGGCTTGTCGATGCGGTGGTCCAGGTTGGCGGATTCGAACATCGGGAACCTCCCTCCCACGCAATGCTAGATGATATAGGCTGCGCGCACGGCCTACGGGCCCGCGCACGTGATCTGCGTCAAATCCGTGCCACGGCTCAACGCCAGAATCGTTCGCAACTGCGGAAGGCCTTCCATGCAGGCTTCAGGGCACGACGCCGGTCTGCCAGCATCGCGGCGCTCCAATGGCTGACGATGGCGCGCGCCTGCGCCCGCAAGGGTCCGCGCGCGGCCGCGGCGGCCGCCTCGACGAGCGCCGGCGCGCTGGCGCAGTCGTTGATCGCACCCAGCAGGTCCTGCAGGCGGTTGAGCGCCTCGAGCATCGGTTGCGCGCTGCCGCGCCGGAACAGCGCGCCGAAGAATCCGGCCGCGTAGCGCAGCTTCTTCACCGCGATGCGCAGGCGATGCAGCCGCGCGTTGCCCGCGGAGCCGATGCCGCGCCCGCGTTTCAGCGCGCGCCGGTGATAGCGCTCGAGGACTTCCACGGCGTGCTCGCGCACCGGAGCGCGCCACGCCAGCTCGGCCGCGGGCGGCCCGGCAGTGAGCCATGGCGCCGCCGCGAGCCACCCGCCCAGCTCGAGCAGCAGGGCCTGATGGCGTCGCGCCCTCAGGGCACGACGTGCGCCGCGACCGGCGTCGGCACGCATCCGCCCGCAGGCGCGCTCGAGCGCGGCGAGGCCGCGGTGGCCGGGGAACTGGTGCAACACGGGCGCCAGCGTCTCAGCGGCGAACACGTCCCAGTCGCGCGCGGGGCCGAGCGCACGCGTCGCGTGACGCACCGCCTTGACGCGCGGCGCGAGCATGGCCTCGGGTACGAGCGGCGCGAACGCGTCCAGCGCCGAGCGCAGGCGGCGCATCGCGACCCGGGCCTGGTGCACGTATTCCGGGTCCTCGCCGCGGATCACGCCGAGCTGGTTCGCCTGCAGGTGGTTGAGGCAGGCGGTGCAGACCGCCCTGAAGGCGTCGCTGGCGTTCATCTCGCGCCCGATGACGCCCAGGCGACCGCGCACCGGCGCGGGCCGCGTTGCGCCGGCGAGCTCGTAACCGCGCTCGGCCTTGGAGCGGTGCTCGATGCGCACGGGCGCGCGCGCCAGCACCGCGAGCGCGAGCTCGAACAGGCTCGCTTCCGGCCCGCGCTTGAGTTCGAGCTCGATCTCGCACACGGGCGCGCGCGAGGCACCCGCAACAATGGCGCCGCGATCGAAACTCACCTCGATCACGACACCGGGCGCGGGCGACACCAGGCGCGTATCGCGCTCGATCTCGACGCGAAATGCCGGCGCGAGGGCGGCGCTGGCTGCGGCGCGCGCCAGCTTGCGTTCGGGTTCGCTCGACCCGAGCAGGGCAAGATCCGGCGCGGCGCGCGCGGCGCGATGCGAGATCTCGGTGCGCCGGTGCAGACCCGCTTCCAGCGCGCCGCCGCCTTTGACCGTCTGCACCCATCGGCCGTGCTCGCGCCGCAGGCGCAGCGACACGCCACCGCGCCAGAGCGCGCGCCGCGCCGTGTCGAAGTACACCGCCACGAGCTTGCGCGCCGGGCCGCGCGGCTCACCCAGCAGCGGCTCCTGGGCAAGCCTCGCGAACGTGCGCGGCGTCACCGCGAGCTTGAGCTCGGTCTCCTGATCGCGCATCGAGAGCACAGTGTACCGACCGCGGGCGGCCCACGATGAGAATCGGCCCGCGCATCGGCGAATTCTGGGGTGGCCTGGGCGCGATGCTGGTGGCCGTCCCGTCGTCGATCGCCTTCGGCGTCGCGGTCTTCGCGCCGCTCGGCGATGCCTACGCCGCGCAGGGGGCGCTCGCCGGCATCCTGGGAGCCACCGTGCTCGGATTGATCGCGCCGGCGCTCGGCGGCACGCCGCGGCTGATTTCGGCCCCCTGTGCGCCCGCGGCCGCGGTGCTTTCGGCGCTGGCGCTCGAAGCGGCCGCCAGGGGCGTGCCGGCCGGGAGCGTGCTGCTGCAACTGACGCTCGTCTGCCTGGCGGCCGGCGCGCTGCAGCTGGCGTTCGGACTCGCGGGCATCGGCCGGCTGATCCGGTACATGCCCTACCCCGTGGTGAGCGGCTACCTGACCGGCGTCGGGCTGATCATCATCCTGAGCCAGGTGCCGAAGTTCCTGGGCGCGCCCAGCGGCGTGCCGCTGGCCGATGCCCTCGCCGCGCCGTCCTTGTGGCACGGGACCGCGATCGCCGTGGGCGCCGCAACGCTGACGGTGATGCTGCTGGCGCCGCGCCTTACACAGCTGGTGCCTGCTGCGATCCTCGGACTGGGCGCGGGAATCATCGCCTACCTCGGCTTCGCCCTCGCCGATCCCGCGCTGCGGGTGCTGGCGCAAAACCCGCTGCTCGTCGGCGAACTCGACGTGACGCCCGGGCGCTTTCTCGCCGCGCTCGCCGAACGCTGGCAGGGCTTCGGCGGGCTCGATGTCGACGATCTCGTCCAGATCCTGGTGCCCGGGGCGACGCTGGCGATCCTGCTTTCGATCGACACGCTCAAGACCTGCGTCGTGCTGGACGCGCTCACGCGCAGCCGGCACGACTCGAACCGCGAACTGTTCGGCCAGGGCGTTGCCAATCTCGCCGCCGCGGCCGCGGGCGGCATGCCGGGCGCCGGAACCATGGGCGCGACGCTGGTCAATCTGACGAGCGGCGGCCAGACGCGCGTCTCCGCCCTGATCGAGGGCGCGCTGGTGCTGGTCGTGCTGCTCGCGCTCTCGCCGATGGTCGGCGGACTGCCGATCGCCGCGCTGGCCGGGATCCTGGTCCTGGTCGGCGCGCGCATGATCGACTGGCGCAGCTTCGCCTTCCTGCGCAACCGCTCCACGGTGCTCGACTTCGCGGTGATCGCGGCCGTGGTGGTGGTCGCCGTCGGCTACAGCCTGG
>SCUH01000337.1 GCA_004298295.1 Betaproteobacteria bacterium
GAAGGCGACCGCCAGTTCGCCACCACGCTCGCGCGCGGGCTGGAAGTGCTGCGCTGCTTCACGCCACTCGAGCCGATGCTCGGCAACAAGGAGATCTCGGTGCGCACCGGGCTGCCCAAGCCGACGGTCTCGCGGCTCACATACACGCTCACCAAGCTCGGCTATCTGCGCCACAACATGCGGCTGGGCAAGTACCAGCTCGGTTCCGCCGTGCTTTCGATCGGCTACCCCCTGCTGGCCTCGATGAGTGTGCGCCAGATCGCGCGGCCGCACATGAAGGAGCTGGCCGACTACTGCAACGGCTCGGTGTCGATGGGCATCCGCGACCGGCTCAACATGGTGTACGTAGAGTCGTGCCGCAGCGGCAACGGCATCACCACGCTGCCCGACATCGGCACCTCGGTGCCGATCGCGCAGGCGGCGATCGGGCGCGCCTACCTGGCGGCCTGCACGCCGTCGGAGCGCGAGGCGCTCCTCAACCAGATGAAAGTGAAGCAGCCCGAGATCCTGCGCAAATTCAAACCGCAGATCGACCGCGGCCTCGAGGACGTGCGCAGCCGCGGTTTCTGCACCTCGATCGGCGAGCTGCGGCGCGAGGTGCACGCGGCCGGGGTGCCGATGCGGCGCAGTGTCGACGGCGAGATCGTGTCCTTCAATTGCGGCGTTCCGGCCTTCCTGCTGAAGAAAGGGCAGCTCGAGGACGACATCGGTCCGCGGCTCGTCAGCATGGTGCGCAACATCGAAGCCGCGCTCGGGATGCACTGACAGGCCATGACGACGGCGGGCGTGCTCGAGACACGGCACGGGCGCGTGCTCGAGCTGCAGATGTCGAACCCGGCGGCGCGCAACGCGCTGCTGCCGGAGACCTCGGGACAGCTGACGCGCGCGCTGCGCCGGGCGCATGACGACGAGGGCATCGGCGCCGTGGTGCTGCGCGGCGCAGGCGAGCATTTCTGCGCCGGCGGCAACGTCAAGTCCCTGGCCGAAATCCGCGCCAGTCAGCCGCGCCAAGCGATCTTCGAGCGCATCAGCGCGATCAACGAGCTGGCGCGCGCGCTGCGCGGCACCGCCAAGCCCGTGATCGCGGCGGTCGAGGGACACGCGGCGGGCGCCGGGTTTTCGATCGCGCTCGGCTGCGACCTGATCGTCGCCGCCGAAAACGCCGTGTTCACGATGGCCTACGTGAAAATCGGCGTCAACCCGGACGGCGGCGGCACCTGGTTTCTCGCCCGGGCCCTGCCGCCGCAGCTCGCCAACGAGCTCGCGCTCACCGCCCGCCCCGCGCCGGCCGCGCTGCTCGCCGCGCACGGCGTGGTGAACCGCGTCGTGCCGGCCGGACAGGCGCGCACCGCAGCGCTCGCCTGGGCGGCCGAGATCGCGCAGGGCGCGACGCGGGCGATCGGGCGCACCAAGCGCCTGCTCTGGGAAGGCGTCAACGCAGACCTGAGCCGGCAGCTCGAGCGCGAGCGCGAAGGCTTCGCCGAGGGCCTGTTCGGGCCCGAAGGCGGCGAGGGCCTTGCCGCGTTCGTCGAGAAGCGCAAGCCGCGCTTTCACGCCTAGAGCGACGGGCGCGCGGCGTCGGCGCCTGCGATAGAATTCCCGCGCGCCATCCAAGAGGCTTCCATGTTCGGCCGCCTGATGCCCCGCGAGGGCAACTTCTTCGAACTGTTCAACGCCCACGCCGATCGCATCGTCGAGGGCTCGCAGGAGCTCGAAGCCATGCTGACGAGCTTTGCGAATCTCGAGGCGCATGCGCAACGCATCGACGGCGCCGAGCGCGCCGCCGACAAGATCACGCACGAGACGATCACACTGCTGCACAAGACCTTCATCACGCCGTTCGACCGCGAGCAGATCCACGGCCTGATCACGCGCATGGACGACATCCTCGACCTGATGCAGGACGTCGCCGAATCCATCGTGCTGTTTGACATCCGGCGCGTCACGCCGGAGGCGAAGCAGCTCGCGGAAATCTGCCAAATGTGCTGCGCGCGGGTCAAGACCGCGGTGTCGCTGCTGACCAACGTCAAGCAGAACGAGGCGATTCTCAAGACCTGCGAGGAGATCGACCGGCTGGAGTCGGACGCCGACCGCGTCATGCGGGCCGCGATGTCGAAGCTCTTCCGTGACGAGCCCGATGTCAAGCAGCTCATCAAGCTGCGCTCGATCTACGAGCTGCTCGAGGCAATCACGGACCGCTGCGAAGACGTCGCGAACATCATCGAGGGCATCGTCCTCGAGAACTCCTGAGCCGCGGTGGAACCCGCGCAGCTCTCGTTCTGGATCGTCGCGACGCTCGTGCTGGTCGCGCTCGCGTTCGATTTCCTGAACGGTTTCCACGATGCCGCCAACTCGATCGCCACGGTGGTCTCGACGCGCGTGCTGACGCCCTACCAGGCGGTGCTGCTCGCGACGTTCTTCAACTTCGCCGCTCTGTTCGTATTCCAGCTCAAGGTCGCGACGACCGTCGGCCGGGGCATCATCGACCAGGGCGTGGTGGACCACTACGTCGTGTTCGGCGCGCTGGTCGGCGCGATCACCTGGAACCTGATCACCTGGTGGTACGGGATCCCGTCGTCGTCCTCGCACGCACTGGTGGGCGGCCTGGTCGGCGCGGCGGTCGCGAAGGCCGGTACCTGGGCGCTGATCCCCTCGGGCATCTTCAAGACGGTGGCGTTCATCCTCATTTCGCCCCTGCTCGGCATGCTGTTCGGCGCGCTGCTGATGCTCGCCGTGTCCTGGATTTTCCTGCGCTCGACGCCATCGCGCGTCGACCGCTGGTTCCGGCGCCTGCAGCTGGTGTCGGCGTCGCTGTATTCGCTCGGCCACGGCGGCAACGACGCGCAGAAGACTGCCGGCATCATCTGGATGCTGCTCATCGCCGCCGGCTACCTCGGAACCCAGGATCCGATTCCGATGTGGGTGGTCACAGCCTGCTACGTCACGATCGCCCTCGGCACCGCCTTCGGCGGCTGGCGCATCGTGAAAACCATGGGACAGCGCATTACCAAGCTCAAGCCGGTCGGCGGCTTCTGTGCCGAGACCGGCGGCGCGCTTACGCTGTTTCTGGCCACCGGCCTCGGCATTCCGGTATCCACGACGCACACGATCACCGGCGCGATCGTCGGCGTCGGCACGGCGCACAACGTGTCTGCGGTGCGCTGGGGCGTCGCCGGGACGATCGTCTGGGCCTGGGTGCTGACGATTCCCTGCTCGGCGTTCATCTCCGGCATTGCCTGGTACTTCGGCCGGATGGCGTTCAGCTCCGCGGGCGGGTGAATCCCGGCTCAGTGCTTGTGCGCGTCCGGCGCTGTGGCGCCGCCGAGCCGCCCGACATGAAATTCGGCGCTGAGCTCGCCCGCTTTTTCGAACTTCAGCTTCACCGGCACGCTTTCGCCTTCCGTGAAGGGAGCCTTCAGCTCCATGAACATCAGGTGCGCGCCGCCGGGCCTGAGCTCGAACGAGCCCCTGGCCGGGACATCGAAAGCACGCACCTCGCGCATTTTCATCACCTCGCCTTCCTTGATGTGGACATGCAGCTCGACGCGCGCCGCAGCGGGCGATGACGCGCCGACCAGCCGGTCGGCGGCCGCGCCCGCGTTGCGGATCATGAGGTAACCGCCACCCACCTTGGCACCGGGGGCGGTCGCGCGCACCCAGGGTTTCTCGACCGTGACCTGGGCCTGCGCCGCGCCTGCCGCGAACAAGGCCGCGAACAATAGTCTTTTCATTTTGCGTTCTCCAGTTCCTGCAGTTTTCTCCAGAAAATCTTGCCGGTGGCGGTTTTCGGCAGCGCCTCCACGAATTCGACCACGCGCGGGTACTTGTAGGCCGCCATGCGCTCTTTCGACCACGCGATCACCTCCGCAGGACTCACCCGCCCGCGCGATGACGGTTTGAGCACCACCAGCGCCTTCACCGATTCGCCGCGATGCGCGTCGCGCGTGCCGATGACGCAGGCTTCCTGAATGTCGGGGTGCGCATACAGCGTGGCCTCGACCTCAGCCGGCCAGACCTTGAACCCGGCGGCGTTGATCATGCGCTTCAGGCGGTCGGTGATGAAGAAATACCCCTCCTCGTCGTAATAGCCGAGGTCGCCGGTGCGAAAGAAGCGCTTGCCGTCGTGCTCGAGAAACGCCTCCGCGCTCGCCTGCGGCTGCTTCCAGTAGCCCTGGAACACCTGCGGGCCGTGCAGCACGATCTCGCCCACCTGGTTCGGGCCGCGTTCGGCCAGGGTCTCGGGATCCAGCACGCGCGCATCGACGTCGAAGATCGGGATCCCGCCACATTGCCGCTTCGGGCGGTGGTTCGGGTTGATGTGCGTCGCCGCCATGGTTTCGCTGAGGCCGTAGCCCTCGATGAACTCCAGGCCGAGGGTGGCGGACAGTTTCTGCGCCACCGCCTCTGGCATCGCCGCGCCGCCGCCGCCGAGCACGCTGAGCGAGGACAGGTCGTAGCGCCCGAGATTGGGATTGGCGAGGAAGTCGATCATCATCGTGGTGATGCCGGTGAACGCGGTCACCCTGGCGCGTTCGATCTGCATCGCGGCGCACTCGCGGTCCCAGCGCGACAGGATCACCGCCATCGCGCCGGCGTGAATCGTGGCGTTGAGCGCGCCCTGCATCCCGGTGACGTGAAACCAGGGCAGCACGGCGAGCACCACGGCTTCACTGGTGGTGTCGCGCCAGTGCAGGTAGGCCGTGGTCGTGGCCAGCACGTTCGAGTGCGTATGCATGCAGCCCTTGGGTTTGCCGGTGGTGCCCGAGGTATAGGGCATGACTGCGAGATCGGCGGGTCCCGCGCGGTGCTCGCCCGGGACGCAGCCCGCGGCGATCGCATCGATCCAGGGCGTCACTGCCGGATGCTCCTGCGGCTGCCTCGGCGCACGCACGAAATCGGGGACCGGCAGATCGGTCGGCGCGGTGAGATAGTCAGAATAGGCTCCGAGCACGACATGCTTCAGGCTGCTCGAGCCCGCCAGCGGGGCGATCTGCGGCCACAGCTCCTGTGTCGCGAGGATGGTCGCGGCATCCGCATCCTCCGCGAAATGGCGCAGCTCCTCGCTGCGGTTCATCGGATTGACCGGAACCACCACGGCGTCGGCGCGCAGGATGGCGTAGAAGCCGATCGCGAACTGCAGGCTGTTCTGCGTGTACAGCAGCACCCGGTCGCCCTGCGCGACCCCGCAGCGTCGCTGCAGGAACCCGGCGAGCGCGTCGACCTGGCGCTTCAATTCCGCGTAGCGCGTGCGGCTGCCGTAATAATCGAACGCGAAGCGCCCGGGATGGCGTTTCGCGCTCACCTCGAGGTTGTAGTACACGCTCGTGCGCGGCACCGAAAGCGTGCGCGGCAGCCCGGGCGGCCAATGCGGGAAATGGCGGCTGAACATCAGATCGCGTAGCGCTTGACGGCTTTTTCGTCCCACTCGAAGCCGATCCCCGGCCGTGCCGGAATCAGCACCCGGCCGTTGCGCAGTTCGAGCGGTGCCGCGAGGACCGGATTGGCCCAATCGACGTATTCCAGATAATGGCAGGTGGGCGTGACCGCGAGCAGGTGCGCGCTCGCCTCGGGAAAGAGATGGCTCGACATCTCGACGCCGGCCGCCTGCGCGAGCGCGGCAGCGCGCATCCAGCCGGTCACGCCGCCGATGCGCTGCGCATCCGGCATGACGTAATCGCAGGCGCCGGCCGCGAGCGCCTGCGCCATCTGCTCGGGACCCATGAAGTTCTCGCCGAGCTGGATCGGCGTCGCCACCTCGCGTGCCACCCGGGCGCAGCCGGCAAAATCGTCGGCGCGCACCGGCTCCTCGATCCACAGCACGCCGCCCTCGGCGTCGATCATGCGCCCGCGCCGGATGGCTTCCGCGACGCTCAGGCCCTGGTTGAAATCCACCATCAGGGTCACCGCCGGACCGATCGCCTTCTGCACGGCGCGCAGCGCCGCAAGGTCCTCTGCCGCGCTCGGCCGGCCGAGCCGCAGCTTCACCGCGCCGAAACCCGCCTCGACCAGCGCGACGGCCTCCTTCAGCAGCGGCTTGAGCGGCAGGATGCCAAGGCCGTTCGAGTTGTACGCGAGCACCGGCCGCGGCGCGCCGCCGAGCAGTCGCACCAGCGGCAGGTCCTGCGCCTGCGCCAGCGCGTCCCACGCCGCCAGGTCGATGCCCGACATGGCAAACAGCACGATGTTGTGCACGCCGAGCAGTGTGTAGCACGCGCGCAGCTTCTTTTCGATCTCGAACGGCACGATCGCATCGCCGCGCAGCGCCTCGGCCATCGCCTCGACGAGCTTTGCGATCGGCGCAACGTTCTGCCGCCCGATCGGAAACAGGTAGCTGCGCCCGGTAAGGCCCGCGTCCGCCTGCAAATCGATGAGCAGGAGCACGGCCCGGGTCACGGCGCCGGTGCTGGTGGTGAGCGCGCGCTTCATCGGTGCCGCGACCGCGCGCACGCGGATATCGCGAATCGTGAGTTTCATGGCTTGCCGTTCGGTCCCCAGATCGAAGCCGGCGCCGCGCGCGGATCGCGCGGCGCCCAGCGGCCTGCCTCCACCTGATGCAGGAAGTCCCCCAGCAAGCGGTTGAAAAGCTCCGGCTCCTCGAGATTGATGGCGTGGCCGCTCCGCGGCAGGATCGCGAGCCCTGCGGCCGGGATGCAGCGCTTCATCAGGAGGCACGCCTCGAGGCAGGGCTCCTCTTCGTCGCCCGCCATGATGAGCACGGGCACCGCGATGCGCCCCATCTCTTCGGTGAGCGCATAGAGCGAGGGCCGGCGCCCCTGATATCCCGCCATGGTATTGGCCGACCCGATCGCCGAATGCTCCGCCAGCAGGCGCAGGTATTCGGCGAAGCCGCGTGGGTCCTTGTTGGCGAGTTGCACGCGCGTGGGACCGTGGCCGTAGGTGGCGGCGAAATGCGCCATGCCCCTGTCGCGCATCAGCTGCGCATTGGCCTGCGCGTCGGCCTGAAATCTCGCGTACTGCGCCGGATGCGCGCCGTAGCCGCCGCCCGCGACGGTGAGCGACAAGGCGCGTTCGGGGTACTGCATGCCGAAGTGCAGCGTGGCGAACGCGCCCATCGAAAGCCCCACGACGTGCGCCTTGGCAAGGCCGAGCGCGTCGAGCACCGCGCGCAGGTCGTCGCGCGCGCGCTCCTGCGAGTAGCGCCCGAGGTCTTGCGGCACTTCCGAGGGCGGATAGCCGCGCGCGTTGTAGGCGATGCAGCGGTACAGGCGGGAGAAGTGGCGCAACTGCGGTTCCCAGCCGCGGGCATCGCCGGCGAATTCGTGCACGAAGACGAGCGGCGTGCCGCTGCCCGTCTCCTCGTAGTGCAGGCGAACACCGTCGTCGGTGGTCAGGGTGGGCATGCGGATAGACTAACGAAATTTCGCTCCATAAAGGAGAAGCGTTTCATGGATCTGGAGCTCAAAGGCAAGCGTGCGCTGGTCACCGGGGGATCGAAAGGCATCGGGCGCGCCTGCGCGGAGGTCCTCGCCGCCGAAGGCTGCGAGGTCGCGATCGCCTCGCGCAATCCACCGGCTTCGGGTCCGTTCCGCGCCAGGGCGATCGACCTCTCGCAGCGCGGCGCGGCGCAAGCGCTGGCCGCCTGGGCGGGGGAGCTCGATATCCTCGTCAACAACGCTGGGGCGATCCCGGGCGGCGATCTCCTCAAGGTGGACGAGGAGACCTGGCGCCGGGCCTGGGATCTGAAGGTGTTCGGTTACATCAATCTCACGCGGCAGGTCTATGCCGCGATGAAGGCT
>SCUH01000338.1 GCA_004298295.1 Betaproteobacteria bacterium
CGCGAAGTTTGGTGGCCAAGGGCGGAATCGAACCACCGACACAAGGATTTTCAGTCCTCTGCTCTACCAACTGAGCTACTTGGCCTTGCCGGGGCACGCCGAAGAAATCGCGGCGTGTTTGGGAAGCGGCGGATTATATCAAGCCGCCCGCGGCAGGGCGGGACTGGTGTATTGGGCCGCGCTCGGCGGGTCGAGGCGCGGGAACACCACGCTGAAGAGACTGCCGCGCTCGAGCGGATTCGGCTTCACCTGCACGGCCGCGCCGTGCTGCACGGCGATCGAGCGCACGATCGGCAATCCCAGGCCGGAGCCGACGGCTTCAGTGCCGCCGACGCGGTAGAAGCGCTCGAAAATGAGCTCCTGCTCCCGTTCGTCGATGCCGATGCCGTTGTCTTCGACCTCGACCACGACGAACTCGCGCACGCGCACGCGCACCGTCACGCGTCCGCCCGGCGGCGTGTAGCGCAGCGCGTTATCGACCAGGTTGCTGAACAGCTCGCGCAGCAGCAGCGGGTTGCCGTCGACCTGCGCCATCAGCGCGGATTCCTCGAAGCCGAAATCGATGCGCCGCTCCAGCGCCTGCGCAACGAAGGCCTGCGTCACTTCGCGCACCAGCGCGTTGAGGTCCACCGGCTCGAACTTCGGCGCCGTTTCGCTCTGCGAGCGCGCCAGCGACAGCAGCTGAGAGATCGCGTGCGAGGCGCGTTCGACCCCGGCGCGGATGCGCTCCAGGCTCGCCTGCACCTCCGCCGGGTCGGTCTGGCGCAGCGCGTATTCGAGCTGCGTGCGCAGCCCGGCGAGCGGCGTGCGCATCTGGTGCGCGGCATCGGCGATGAAGCGCTCCTGCGCCTTCAGGTTCTGCGCCAGCCGCTCCATCAGGTTGTTGAACGCGTCGATCAGCGGCGCGATCTCCTCGGGCACGTCGTGGACGTCGATCGGCGACAGGTCGGAGGGCCGGCGCGAAAGCAGCCGCAGCCGCAGCCGGTCGAGCGGCAGCGTGCCGCGCTCCAGTCCGAACCACACCAGCAGGACGGCGAACGGAAACAGGAAGAACTGCGGCACGATGATGCCGGCGATGATTTCGTTGGCGAGATGCTGGCGCTTCTTGAGCGTCTCGCCGACCTGGATCACGGCGCGGCGGTGCGGCTGATCCGGCGCGAACAGGAACAGGTACGCGATGCGCACCGGCTCGTGGTGCCAGTCGTCGTCGCGGAAATAGACGATGTTCTGGGTCTGCTCGTCCTCGGGAAAGATCTCGCTCAGCTCGTGGTCCCCGGCGAGCACCTCGCCGCGCGTGCCGCGCACCTGAAACCAGATCGTGTCGACCTCGTCGGCGCGCAGGAAGCTCGAGGCCGCGGCCGGCAGCACGATGCGGCCGCGGCCGCGCTCGAAACGCACGTGCTGCGCCAGCGCGTTGACCGAGTCGCGCAGCGCGCGGTCGTAGGGAATGTTGGCGATGGAGTTGGCGACCCAGAACGTCACCACCACCGACAGCGGCCACAGCACGATGATCGGCGCCAGCAGCCAGTCGAGGATCTCGACCAGCAGCGAGAGCTGCGGCGGCCTAGCGGGGGTCGTGCTTCTCAAGACTGTAGCCCAGACCGCGCACCGTGACGATGCGCACGCCGCCGGGCTCGAGTTTCTTGCGCAGCCGGTGGACGTAGACCTCGATCGCGTTGGCCGAGACCTCTTCGCCCCACTCGCACAGGTGCGACACCAGCTGGTCCTTGGAGACGAGCCGGCCGGCGCGCGCGAGGAACACTTCCAGCAGGCTCACCTCGCGCGCCGAAAGCTCGAGCGCTTCGCCGTTCAGGCGCGCCACGCGCCCCACCTGGTCGTAGCTGAGCGCGCCGTGCTTCAGCAGCGTGGGGCTGCCGGCCATGCCGCGGCGCGTGAGCGCGCGCACGCGCGCCTCGAGCTCGGCGAGCTCGAAGGGCTTGGCGAGGTAGTCGTCGGCGCCGGCATCGAGCCCGCGCACACGGTCGTTGACGCCATCCAGTGCGGTGAGGATCAGCACCGGCAGGTGCGAGTCGCGGCCGCGCAGGCGCTTGAGCACCTCGAGGCCGGATTTCCTCGGCAGGCCGATGTCGAGGATGAGCAGGTCGAACTGATTGGCCTCGAGCGCGGTGTCGGCTTCCGGGCCGTTGTGCACCCAGTCGACCGCGAAACCGGATTGGCGCAGCGCGCGGATCACGCCGTCGGCGAGTATGGCGTCGTCCTCGGCAACCAGAATCCGCATGCGTCTTCTCCCGCGGCCAGTGTAGCAAACGCGGCAGTGCCAAAAGCAAAGGGGCGCCGTAGCGCCCCTTTGCAGGACCTCCGGCGAACCGGAGTTACATGTCCATGCCTTCCATGCCGCCCATGCCGCCCATGCCGCCGTGCGCATGGCCGCCGCCGCCCTTCTTCTCCTCCACCAGCTCGGCCACCATCGCGTCGGTGGTGAGCATGAGGCCGGCCACCGAAGCGGCGTTCTGCAGCGCAGTGCGCGACACCTTGGTCGGGTCGATCACGCCCATCGCGACCAGATCGCCGTACTCCTCGGTCTGTGCGTTGAAGCCGTAGTTGCCCTTGCCTTCGACCACCTTGTTCACCACCACCGAGGGCTCGGCGCCGGTGTTGGCGACGATCTGGCGCAGCGGTTCCTCGAGCGCCTTCAGGACGATCTTGACGCCGGCTTCCTGGTCGTGATTGTCGCCCTTGACCTTGCCGATCATCGCCTGGCGCGCACGGATGAAGGCCACGCCGCCGCCCGGGACCACGCCCTCTTCGACCGCGGCGCGGGTGGCGTGCAGCGCGTCCTCGACGCGCGCCTTCTTCTCCTTCATCTCGACTTCGGTGGCGGCACCGACCTTGATCACCGCCACGCCGCCGGCGAGCTTCGCCACGCGCTCCTGCAGCTTCTCCTTGTCGTAGTCGCTGGTCGCCTCGTCGATCTGCACCCGGATCTGCTTGACGCGGCCTTCGATCTGCTTCTTGTCGCCGGCGCCGTCGATGACCGTGGTGTTCTCCTTGCCGGACTCGATCTTCTTCGCGCGGCCGAGATCCTTGAGCGTCGCGTTCTCCAGCTTCAGGCCCAGTTCCTCGCTGATCACGGTGCCGCCGGTGAGGATCGCCATGTCTTCCAGCATCGCCTTGCGGCGGTCGCCGAAACCCGGCGCCTTGACCGCGATGGTCTTCAGGATGCCGCGGATGTTGTTCACCACCAGCGTCGCGAGCGCTTCGCCCTCGACTTCCTCGGCGATGATCAGCAGCGGCTTGCCCGCTTTCGCGACCTGCTCCAGCAGCGGCAGCAGCTCGCGGATCGAGCTGATCTTCTTGTCGTGCAGCAGGATGAAGGCGTCCTCCACCACGGCAATCTGCTTCTCGGGATTGTTGATGAA
>SCUH01000339.1 GCA_004298295.1 Betaproteobacteria bacterium
TGGCCGGCTACAAGATCGCGCTCACCACGCCGGCGATGCGCTCGATGGTGGGCATCGCCGATCCGGTGGCGGGCGACCTGCTGGAAAAGAGCCTGCATCGCAGCCCGGCGCGCGTGCGCAGCGCCGATTACCGGCGGCTGCTGGTCGAATTCGAGATCGCGGTGGAAATGGGCGAAGACCTGCCGGCAGTGCAGGCGCCGTACACGCGCGAGCGCGTGGCGCAGGCAGTCGCGGCGGTGATGCCGGCGTTCGAACTGATCGATGACCGGGAAGCCGACCTGGCGCTGCTGCGCGCGCACCCGCTGATGTTGATCGCCGAAAATGCCTGGAACGAGGGCGCAGTGCTCGGCGCTCCGGTGCAGGACTGGCGAAGCATCGACCTCGCCGCGGTGCGCGGCGTGGCGAGCGTGAACGGCCTCGTGGTGGGCGAGGGCAGCGGCAGCGACGTCATGGGACATCCGCTCGAGGCGCTCGCCTGGGTCGCGAACAATCTCGCCGCACGGGGCCTGGGCTTGTGGCGCAGCGATGTTGTGATCACCGGCAGCCTCGTCACCAGCGAGCGGCCGCAGGCCGGCGACCGTTTGCGCTTCGAGCTCGACGGGCTCGGCGCAGTGGAACTCGACGTCGCCTGAGCACGGCGCTAGAGGCGCTGCGTCCTGAGAAAGTCGAGCAGGGCGGTGTTGAACGGCGCGGGCTGGTCGAGCTGGCCGAGGTGTCCGCAGCCCTCCAGCAGTACCCAGGTTGACGCGGG
This sequence comes from Betaproteobacteria bacterium, assembly GCA_004298295.1. GTDB lineage: Bacteria > Pseudomonadota > Gammaproteobacteria > Burkholderiales > SG8-39 > 2-02-FULL-66-14. Next base: position 752 of record SCUH01000339.1, read on the forward strand.
AATCTTCTGCGCCATGCTTTGCATGACGGAAACCGGCGCGACCTTGTCGTCGCTGCCGGCTACGAGCAGCGTGGGCACACCGATGCGCGGCAGGTCGGCGCGGCGGTCGAAGGTGGTGAGCAGCGCCACGGCCTTGCGATAGGTTGCGGCGGGAACTTCGGCCATGATGCGCTCGGCGCGCGCGAGCGCCGCGGCGTCCGAACGCGAGCCGCGCATGGCGGGCAGGACGCTCGCCGCGACTTGCGCCATCGACTGGCCGCGCTCGAGCGGCTCGAGGCGCGAGGCGATGAAATTGCGCGCGAACTCGCCGCTGCCGCCGCCGAACGCCGCGCTGGTGAAGCACAGCGCGAGGCCGCTGACGAGCGCGGGATGTCGGGCGCAGGTTTCCTGCGCGACGAAGCCGCCCATGCTGTGGCCGACGAGCACCACGGGACCGTCGTCGAGCGACACGATCAGGCGCGCGAGCGCAGCCGCGATCTGTTCGAGGTCGTAAGGGTCCACGGCTGCGCTCTTGCCGTAGCCGGGCTGGTCCCAGGCGTGCGCGCCGTAGCCCTGGGCGGCGAAAAACGGCAGCTGGTCGTCCCAGCTGTGATGGCCGCCGCCCAGGCCATGCAGGAATACCAGCGAGGTCATGCGAAGCGATCAGCTAGAATCCGGACGCGATGATTGTATTTGACCTCACTTGCGCCGCCGGCCATCGCTTCGAGGGCTGGTTCGGCTCGGCCGACGATTTCGCCGCGCAGAGCGCGAGCGGGCTGCTGAGCTGTCCGAGCTGTGGCGCCGCCGGCATCGAGCGCGTGCCTTCGGCGACGCGGTTCAATTCGGGCGCTGTGGAAAACGCTCCGGCCGCGAAGCCGGAGCAGGCGCTGCAGGGCAAAGACCCGATGGCGATCGCGCAGATCCTTTACGCGCGATTGGTCGACCAGATGCTCACGACTTCCGAGGATGTCGGCAAGGCGTTTCCGGAAGAGGCGCGCCGCATCCATTATCAAGAGGTGCCGGCACGCGCCATCCGTGGCGAGGCGACCCCGGAGCAGCATGCCGAGCTGGTGGATGAAGGCATCCCGGTGCTGCGGATTCCCATGCCTTCGAGGGACCAGTTTAGTTAGAATGTGTATTATGTAAAATGATGACCGGGCTATCTGTCCGGTCCTTCGCATCAGCCCCTAGCGCACCGCCCCCCCCCGTTTCAGCAGCTCCGCCACATCCGGGTGGCCGCGTTGCATGGCGATGCCGAGTGCGGTCTCGCCGTTGGGCCCTTGGATCCTGAATTCGGCGTCCGCAGCCAGCAGCACGCGCACCGCCTCCAGGTGGCCGCCACGCGCCGCGAGCATCAGCGCGCTGTAGCCATTGGGGGCAAGTGCGTCCTTGTCCGCACCTCGCTTGAGGAGCATCCGCGCCATCTCTGCCTGACCCTCGAACGCCGCGTAATGCAGCGGTGCCCAGCCGGAATGACTGATTTCCGCGCCGCGCTCGAGCAGCAGCTCGGCGATCGGCAGCTTGCCGGCAATGGCCGCCATCATGAGCGCGCTGTCGCCATGCGGACTGCGCCGGCGGACATTCGCCTTGCGCCGCAGGAGCAGCCTGGCCAGCTCGAGATGCCCTTGCCGGGCAGCAATCATGAGGAGCGTGTAGCCGGCCGGATCGGCCGTGTCCGGGTCCATGCCGCGGTCCAGCAGGCCCTGCACGGCCTGGGTATCGCCGTTCCGGGCGGCCTCGAGCAACGTTTCGTAGGCCTGTGCACCTACCCCGTTTGAGAATATGATTAATATAGCAACGACAAATAGATATGCAGTTTTCCTGAGAATCATAATCAACTATTTCCAGGCGCCTGGAAACTGTCCGAGCATGTCCGCGGCAAACAGCCGCGGATTGAGCGGGTGGCGTGCCAGCGCCCGGTGGCGCCCCAGCTCGCGGGCATAGGCGAGCCACTGCCGCAGGCTTGCCTCGCCCATGCGCGGCGCGCGGCCCCCGTATTTCGGCGCCAGGCCGGCACTCGCGAGCACGGCGTCGAGCGCGTATTTCTGCAGGAAGTCGACCAGGATTTCCATCTCCTCGCGATCGCCGCCCGGTTCGATGGCCTCCGGCGTACCGCTGTCCAGCGCACGGCGCCAGGCGCCGATGCGCGCGCCGCGCTCGTCGCTCGCGCAGAGCAGTGCGCGCAAGGGCGCGCCGCCGGCGAATGCGAGCCAGCCGGCAGCCTCCTTGACGCCTTGCGTCTCGAGCCAATGCATTGCCGCCGCCGCATCGGGCAATGGAACGGCCACCTGGACGCAGCGGCTGCGGATGGTCGGCAGCAGGCGCGCCGGCCGGTGCGCGACCAGCAGGAACACCGCGTCCGGCGGCGGCTCCTCGAGATTCTTGAGGAGCGCGTTCGCGGTCGGCAGGTTCATGTTCTCCGCCGGGTGGATGATGATCACGCGGCGCGCGCCGCGATGCGAACCGACATGCACGAAGTCATCCAGCGCGCGCACCTGCTCGATGCGGATCTCAAGGCTCGGCTTGGCCTTGGCTTTGCCGCTTCTTTTCGGTTCTTCGTCGCCCTCCTCCAGCGCCGGCGCGCGCGCCATCGCGTCGGGCTCCACGATGCGCAGGTCGGGGTGGTTGCCCGCGAGGCTCCAGCGGCAGCCGTTGCAGCGTCCGCAGGGTTCGAGGCCGGGGCCGCGCGCCTCGCAGAGCAGGAACCGTGCAAAGCGCTCGGCGAGCTGCAGCTTGCCGATGCCTCGGGGACCGTGCAGGAGCAAGGCATGCGGCAGCCGATCGAGCTGGCCGGCAAGCTGCCGGTAGGTCTTGTCCTGAATGATTAAGTCCTGTTCCATCATAGGGATGAGACGATTTCATCAAGCTGTTTCTTAATCTCCGGCAGCGGCCGGCTACCGTCGATGACCCGGATCCGGGCGGGCTCGGTACGCCCGAGATCGAGGTAGGCGGCGCGCACCCGCTCGAAGAACGCCTGGTCCTCGCGCTCGAAGCGATCGAGCTTGCGCCCGGCGCCGGAGAGCCGGCCGCGACTGACTTCGTAGGAGCAGTCGAAGACGAGCGTCAGGTCGGGTTTGAGGCCCGGGTGGGTCATCTGCGCCAGTTGCTCGATCGCCGATCGCGCGACGCCCTTGCCGCCGCCCTGGTAGGCGAGCGTCGCATCGGTGAAGCGGTCGCAGACCACCCACTTCCCCGCCGCGAGCGCGGGGCGGATGACGCGCGCCACGTGATCCGCGCGTGCGGCAAACATGAGCAGCGTCTCCGCAAAAGCGTCGATCGCGTCGGCGAGCAGCAGCGCACGCAGCTTCTCGGCGAGCGGCGTGCCGCCCGGTTCGCGCGTCACCAGCACCTCATGCCCGGCACCGCGCAGGCGCCCGGCGATGGCCTCTACATGCGTCGACTTGCCGGCGCCGTCGACGCCTTCGAGCGTGATGAAACGACCCGGGCCTTCAGCGTGCGCCATTCAGCTGGTATTTTCGCACGGCGCGGTTGTGCTCTTCGAGCGTGCGCGAGAACTCGCTCGTGCCGTCGCCGCGCGCGACGTAATAAAGCGCGTCGCTGGCGGCCGGATGCAGCGCCGCGCGCAGCGCCGCGAGCCCGGGGAGCGCGATCGGCGTCGGCGGCAATCCGGCGCGCGTATAGGTGTTGTAGGGACCGTCGGCGAGGAGGTGAGCCTTCTTCAGATTGCCGTCGAAGGCCTCGCCCAGTCCGTAGATCACGCTCGGATCGACCTGCAGCAGCATGCCGCGGCGCAGCCGGTTGACCAGCACGCCGCCGATTCTTTCGCGCTCGGTGGCGCGGCCGGTTTCCTTTTCCACGATCGACGCCATGACGAGCGCTTCGTAGGGCGTGCGGTAGGGAAGATTCGCGCTGCGCTGCTGCCATTCGGCCTCGAGGTGGCGGCGCATCGCGGCGTGCGCGCGGCGCAGGATGCGCAGGTCGCTCGCACCCTTGGAAAAGAGATAGGTGTCGGGAAAGAACACTCCTTCGGGGTGCGTCTCGGCCGCGCCCAGCCTTTGCAGCAGCGCCTCCGCCGGCAGGCCGAGGCTGTCGTGGCGCACCGCCGGATGCGCGTCGAGCGCGGCGCGCATCTGGCGGAAGGTCCAGCCCTCGATCACCTTCAGCTCGGCCTGCGTCACGTCGCCGCGCGTCAGCTTGTCCAGGAGCTCGAGCGGCGTGGGTGCCGCCGTCAGCTCGTAGCTGCCCGCCTTGATGTCGCCGGCGCGTTCCAGCGCACGCGCCAGCAGCTCGAAGCGCCAGGCCCCCACCGCGATGCCGGCATTCTCGATCGCCTGCGCGGCGACGCGAAAGCGAGAGCCCGCGGCAATCTCGAACTCCGCCGGCAGCGCAGCCACGGTCACCGGGCTCGAGACGTACCAGGCGACGTAGCCGGCACCGGCGAGTGTCGCAAGCAGGGCCGCGGCGAACACAGACTTGAGGGAGCGAAGCAAGGCAAGACGGTAAAATAGGCATTCTACGATGGACGCTCCCGATCCCTGCTGCGCGGCCGAGCTTACCGAATACGGCACCATCGCCGTGTCCGGGAGCGACGCGCGGGCGTTTCTCCATACGCAGCTCACCAACGACATCGAGCACCTGCCGCCGCAGGCGGCGTGCCACGCCGGCTGGTGCTCGGCCAAGGGCCGTTTGCTCGCGACTTTTCTCGTCGCGCCGCACGACGACGGCTTCCTGCTGCAGCTGGCGCGCGAGCTCGCGCCCGCGATCCTCAAGCGCTTGCAGATGTTCGTGCTGCGCTCGAAGGTGAAGCTCGCGGACGCCAGCGCCGATTGGGCGCAGTTCGGCCTCTGGGGCGACGGGGCCGACGCGGCGCTCGGGGCGCTCGGGATCGCGGCGCCGGCGCAGGACCTCGGTATCGCGCGCGCTGCCGATCGGTTCGCGATCCGGCTCTCGCGGCGGCAATTCCTGCTGTTTGCACGAGCGGCGCTGCACGCCGAGACGCAGGCGCGCCTGCCGCAGGGCGATGCTTCCGGCTGGGCGCTCGAGGAGATCCGTGCCGGCCGCCCGCACGTGGTGCAGGCGACGCAGGACCTGTTCGTGCCGCAGATGGTGAATCTCGAGCGCCTCGGCGGCGTCGATTTCCGCAAGGGCTGCTATCCGGGGCAGGAAGTCGTCGCGCGTACGCAATACCGCGGCCAGCTGAAGCGCCGCATGGTGCGCCTGCGCGCGCCGCAGCCATTGCGCGCGGGGCAGGACCTCTACAGCGACGACGCCAGCGGCCAGCCGACCGCTACCGTGGTCAACGCGGCAGGCGGCGAGGCGCTTGCCGTCGTCGCGCTCGCCACGCTGGAGGGCGGCGCCGCCGTGCGCGCGCAGGCCGGCGGCGAAGCGCTCGAAGTGCTGCCCTTGCCCTACGCCGCGTGACTCACTACTACGTCTATTACCGCGTCGATCCGGCGCGGCTCGAGGAACTGCGCGCCGCCATCGCGCGGCTGCTGGCGCTGATCGAGCGCGACACGGGCGTGCGAGGCCGCTGGATGCGCCGCCGCGATGAGGCCACGACCTTCATGGAGATTTACGAGGGCGTGACCGACGAAGGCGCCTTCGAGGCGCTGCTCGAGCGCGAGAGCGCGGCGCTGGGGCTCGAGCGGCACGTGGAGCGCTTCATATGTGCCTGATCCTGGTGGCCTGGCGCAGCGACGCGCGCCATCCGCTGGTAGTCGCCGCCAACCGCGACGAATACCACGCGCGGCCGAGCGCCGCCGCCGCGTTCTGGAGCGACGCTGCGCAGGTTCTCGCCGGACGCGATCTCGAGGGACTCGGCACCTGGCTCGGCGTGACGCGCGGCGGCCGCTTCGCCGCGGTGACCAATTGCCGCGGCGGCCGCGATCCGAAGGCGCTCGAATCACGCGGCCTGCTGACGACGCGCTTCCTGCAGAACGGCGAGGCGGCGCGCGACTACGTCGCGGCGGTAGCGGCGAAAGGCGCCGCGTACAGCGGCTTCAACCTGCTTGCCAGCGATGGCGAGGAGCTGTGGTGGCATTCCAACCGCGACGGCGCGCCGCGACGCCTCGAGCCTGGCCTCTATGGTCTGGGCAACGAACTGCTCGACAGCGCGGACATGGGCGAAGCCAAGCAGCGGCTGGCGCAGACGCTCTCGCCCTCGCCCGCGATCGATGCGCTGTTCGCGGCGCTTGCGCCCGCGCGCATCGTCAACGGCCCTTACGGCACGCGCTGCTCCACGGCGATCGTCGCCGGGCCGCAGGGCCGCTGGCGTTTCGCCGAGCGCTCGTTCGGCGCCGAGGGGCAGGAACTCGCCACCGTGCAGTTCGAATTCGCGGCGCGCGCGGCCGGCTAGAGCGGCCGGCGCATCGTCTGGTGCGGGATGCCGGCGTCGAGATAGGTTTCGCCCTCGGCGCTGAAGCCGTGCCGGCGATAAAACGCGAGCGCGTGCGTCTGCGCCGAGAGCGCCACTTCGCGCTCGCCGCGCGCGCGCGCCGCGGCCACCAGCCGCTCGAGGATCGCACCGCCTACGCCTTGTCCGCGCCACGCTTTCAGCACCGCCATGCGGCCGATGTGCGCATCCGGCAGCAGCCGCCCGGTCGCCACCGCCTCGCCGCCGGGCGCGTAAGCGAGCGCGTGCAGGCACTGCGGGTCGAAGGCGTCGAGTTCCATCGCGAGCGGCACGCGCTGCTCCTCGACGAACACCACGAAACGGATGCGGCTTGCCGCCTCGCGCGCCCGTTCCCAATCCACCAGTTCGATGCGCATCGCCCGAAAGTATAATTTGCCACGATGAAAAGCCTGTGGAACGACGCCGAGGCGGCCGGGTTTACCGGTCCGCTCGGGCCGCGCGTCTACAGCTCGCGCCTGCTCGGGCGCGACAAGACGCTGGTGCTGCACGGCGGCGGCAACACCTCGGTCAAGCTGAGCGAGACCGATCTTTTCGGCGAAGCGCGGGAAGTGCTCTACGTCAAGGGCAGCGGCTGGGACCTCGAGACCATCGAGGCGCCCGGCTTCACGCCGCTGCGGCTCGAGGCGGTGCGGCGGCTCGCCGGCCTGCCCGCACTGTCCGACTCGCAGATGGTGAACGAGTTCGCCACGCACAAGCTGCGCGCCGCCGCGCCCGCGCCGTCGGTCGAATCGCTCCTGCATGCGATCCTGCCGCACGCCTACGTCGATCACACCCACGCCGACGCGGTGCTCGCCGTCTCCAACGCGCCGCAGGGCGTGCAGCGCGTGCGCGAGATCTACGGCAGCCGCGTCGTCGTCATTCCCTACCTCATGCCGGGCTTCGATCTCGCGGCTTACTGCGCGCGCGAATTCGAGCGCCAGGCCGGCGCGGACACGATCGGCCTGGTGCTGCTGTCGCACGGCGTGTTCGCCTTCGGCGCCGGGGCGCGCGAATCCTACGAGCGCATGATCGAGCTGGTGAGCGCGGCCGAAGACTATCTGGCTTCGCGCCAGACCTGGAGCGCCGCGCCGGCGCCGCAGCCGCAGGCGGGTGTGCGGCGCGACGAGGTGGCCGCCCTGCGGCGCGCGATCGGCGAATGCGCCGGATTTCCGCTGCTGCTGCGGCTCAACGCCGCCGGGAAATTCCTCGCCTTCGCGCGCCGCGCCGACCTTGCGCAGCTCTCGCAGCGCGGGCCGGCGACGCCGGACCATGTCATCCGCACCAAGCCCCTGCCGATGCTCGGCCGCGACGTCGCCGCCTACGCGCGCCGCTACCGCAGCTATTTCGAGCGGCATGCGCCGAAGGCGAAGGAGAAAAAGACGATGCTCGACGCCGCACCGCGCATGGTGCTCGACCCCGAGTTCGGTTTCGCGGCGCTCGGGCGCAGCGCGCGGGATGCGGCGATCGTGGAAGAACTCTATGACCACACCATCGACGTGATCCTCGCTGCCGAATCGCTCGGCGGCTGGGGCGCGGTCGCCGAGCGCGACCTGTTCGACGTCGAGTACTGGGAGCTCGAGCAGGCGAAGCTGAAGCAGGCTGGCGCGCCGCCCGCGTACGCGGGCGAAGTGGCGCTCGTCACCGGCGCCGCCTCGGGCATCGGCAAAGCCTGCGTCGAAGCGTTCCTGCAGCGCGGCGCGGCGGTCGTCGCGCTCGATCGCAATGCGGCGATCGAGACGCTGTGGCAGCGGCCGGACGTGCTCGGAATGACCTGCGACGTGACCGACACCGCCGCGGTGAGCGCGTGCCTCGAGCGCGCGGTATGCGCCTACGGCGGCGTGGACAAGCTGGTACTGAACGCGGGGCTGTTCCCGGCTTCGGCGCCGCTCACGCAAGTCTCGGGCGAAGCCTGGCGCAGCGCGATGGGTGTCAATGCCGAAGCGAACCTGCACCTCCTGCAGGCCTGTCATCCGCTCCTCAAGCTTGCGCTGCGCGGCGGCAGCGTGGTCGTGATCGGCTCGCGCAACGTCGCGGCACCGGGGCCCGGCGCCGCTGCCTATTCGGCCTCGAAGGCCGCGCTCAACCAGCTCGCGCGCATCGCGGCGCTCGAGTGGGCGAAGGACGGCATCCGCGTCAATTGCATCCATCCGGACGCGGTGTACGACACCGCGCTCTGGACCGAAGAGCTGCTCGCCTCGCGCGCCAGGGCTTACGCGCTCAGCGTGGAGCAGTACAGGAAACGCAACCTGCTCGGGACCGAAGTGTCCGCGCGCGACGTGGCGGAACTGGCCGCCGAAATGTGCGGCCCGCTCTTTGCCCGGACCACCGCGGCGCAGGTTCCGGTGGACGGCGGCCACGAGCGGGTGATCTAGCATGGCGATCGAGCCGCTGCGCTGGCGCGGTGGCGCGCTCGAGCTGCTCGACCAGCGCCGGCTTCCCGGGGAAACCATCTATCTCCGCTGCTCGAGCGCCGCCGAGGTGGCGGCGGCGATCCGCGACATGGTGGTGCGCGGCGCACCCGCGATCGGCTGCGCGGCCGCCTTCGGCGTCGTGCTCGGCAACGGCGAGGAAAGTGCCTACGCGTTGCTCGCGCAGAGCCGCCCCACCGCCGTGAATCTCTTCTGGGCGCTCGCGCGCATGCGCAAGGCCGCGGATCTCGAGGCCGAGGCGCGCGCCATCCTCGCCGAGGACATCGCTGCCAATCGCGCCCTGGGCGCGTATGGCGCGCCGCTGGTGCCCGACGGCGGGCGCATCATGACCCACTGCAACGCGGGCGCGCTCGCCACCGCCGGCTACGGCACCGCGCTCGGCGTGATCCGCGCGGCGCGCGATTCCGGCAAGCGCGTCTCCGTGATCGTCAACGAAACGCGCCCCTACCTGCAGGGCGCGCGACTCACGGCGTGGGAACTGGTGCAGGAGAAAATTCCCGCGACGCTCATCACCGACAGCATGGCGGGCCATCTCATGAGCCGCGGCGAGGTCGACCTGCTCATCGTGGGCGCGGACCGCATCGCCGCGAACGGCGACGTCGCCAACAAGATCGGCACCTACGCGCTCGCGGTGCTCGCGCGGCGCCACCGGCTGCCCTTTTATGTCGCGGCGCCGGTGTCGACGTTCGATCTGAGCCTTGCCGACGGTTCGCAGATCCCGATCGAGGAGCGCCCGCCGGAAGAAGTCACGGGCTATCGCGGCGTGCGCTGGGCGCCGCCGGGGATCGCGGTGCGCAATCCCGCGTTCGATGTCACGCCGGCAGAGCTGGTGTCCGCGCTGATCTGCGAGCGGGGCGTGATCCTGCAGCCCGACCGGGCGCGCGTTCAGGCGCTGATATCGACCGGCGTGTAGGGCGGCACGAGCTCGAACAGCTCGGTCACGTCGGCGTTGCGCATGCGGATGCAGCCGATCGAGCCCGGCCGGCCCATTGCGGCGGTGTCCGGCGAGCCGTGGATGTAGATGTAGCGGCGCATGGTGTCGACCTTGCCGAGGCGGTTGCGGCCCGGTTCGCAGCCCGAGAGCCACAGGATGCGCGTCAGGATCCAGTCGCGTCCCGGATACTGCGCGTGCAGCGCCGGCGTCCAGATTTCGCCCGTGGGGCGGCGGCGCACGAACACCGCGCCGGGAGGCTGCCCGGCGCCGATCTTCGCCCGCACGACGTGGCGTCCGCGCGGGGTGCAGAGGCTCCCGTTCTGCTCGCCGGGTCCGTTCCTCGCCGTGGACACCGGATAGCGCTTGAGCACGCGCCTGCCCTCGAGCAGCTCGAGCGACTGCTGCGGGATCGAAATTTCGATGCGCTTCATCGGCGGGCGGCGAAGAATTCCTTCAGCAGCGCGCCGCATTCCTCGGCCAGCACGCCGCCCTGCACGCTGGCGTGGTGGTTGAGCGGCGAGGCGAACAGGTCGAGCACGCTGCCGGCGACGCCGGTCTTCGGGTCCTGCGCGCCGTAGACCACGCGCGCGATGCGCGCGTGAAAGATCGCGCCTGCGCACATCAGGCAGGGCTCGAGCGTGACGTAGAGCGTGGCGCCCGCGAGGCGGTAGTTGTTCGCCGCGCGGCAGGCGGCGCGGATGGCCTCGGTCTCGGCATGCGAGGTGGCGTCCGCCGCCGCGATCGGGCGGTTCCAGCCTTCGCCGAGGATGCGCTCGTCCTGCACCACGAGCGCCCCCACGGGCACTTCGCCCGCGTCGCCCGCCCGTCGCGCCAGCTCGAGCGCGCGGCGCATGCAGGACTCGTCGCTCACGGTCTTGCCCGCGCCACGATCGGGGCCTCGCTGATGATCTCGGCATGCATCTCGAGGCCGCGATTCTAGTCGAAGGCGCCGCGGGAGGGCTCCGGGAGGGGTTTGTGCGAGGCTGTTATCGACAGTCAACGCCGGCGCTCGAAAGCGCTGGTGGCGCGGCGCAGGATAGACGGCAGCCATTGGAAGGAGGCGACATGACTGCCGTCAAGTTGGACCGCAAGGAAACGGACGGTTCGGTGGGCGTGGTCGAGATTCTGGTGTGGGCCGTGCTGATCGTGTCGGGGCTGGGGATCGTGGGCTGGACGTTCGCCCGGATCGCGGCGCACCTGCTGTCGGGCTAGGCGAGCCGCACCATCCGTTTGCCGCGGTTCTCGCCGTGCAGCAGCCCGACGAGCGCTGCGGGGAGCTGGTCGAAGCCGTCGATCACGTCTTCGACGACTTTGATCTTTCCTTCGCTCACCCACGCCCGTAACTGCGCCAGCGCCTCGGCGCGCCGCGCGAAGAAGTCCATGACGATGAAGCCGCGCACGCTCAGGCGCTTGACGACGATCATCCCCGGCACGCCGCGCGGCCCGTGCGGCGGCGGCGCGCTGTCGTAGCCCGAAACGGCGCCGCAGCAGGCGATGCGCCCGCGCAGGTTCATCTGGAACAGCGCCGCCTCGAAGACGTCGCCGCCGACGTTGTCGAAATAGACGTCGATGCCCTGCGGGCAGGCGGCGCGCAGGCTCTTGTAGAGAGACCCGGACTTGTAATCCACGGCGGCGTCGAAGCCCAGTTCATCGGTGAGCCAGCGGCATTTCTCTGGCCCGCCTGCAACGCCCACGACACGGCAGCCGAGGATCTTGCCGATCTGCCCCACGACATTGCCTACTGCGCCGGCGGCTGCGGACACGACGAGCGTCGCCCCCGCCTTCGGCTGCCCGACCTCCAGCAGCCCGAAATACGCCGTCAACCCGGTAATGCCGTAGATGCTGAGCAGGTGCGAAAGCGGTTCTGTGCGCGTCTCCTTCATCAGCGCCTTGCCGGGAACGACCGAATACTCCTGCCACCCCAGGTCGCCGCTTGCGAGATCTCCGGCCTTGAAATCCGGGTGGTGCGAGGCGACCACTTCGCCCAGCGCGCCGCCCGCCATCACGCTACCCGGCTCGACGGCGGCGCGATAGGTCGCGCCCTGCATCCAGGCGCGGTTGGCGGCATCGAGCGAGACGTAGAGCGAGCGGAGCAGTACCTCGCCGTCCTTCGGCTCTGGCACGGACGCCTCCTCCAGCCTGAAGCAGTCCGCGGTGAGCGCCCCCGCGGGCACGCGCGCGACGACGAAACGGCGCCGGGTCATCGGCATGCGATGCCTTTCACGTCTGGAATGACTTGCAAATCAGCACCCTGGCGCACGGCGACGCTCCTTGACCTCGGTCAGCATGGAATTCGCCGAAAAGCCTAGCACTGATTCGAGTCAGATTCGCGCGAGCGCAACGTGCCCTCGCATGCGCGACGGAGGGTCTCCTGCGCACTGTCCGGTTATTGTGCTCTAGCGCACAGACGGCCTAAGCGGTTGCATCTAGCCTGCCCCAAGATCCGCGCGGGCGCGAAGCGCACGGGCATGCACAACAGACAACTCACCCGAAGGAACCCAAATGACTACCCCCAAAGCCATCGGCAGCGAGACAGGCACCGTTCGCGTAGCGATAGGCGAAGTCAAGATCATCGGTGTCGACGGTGTGGCACGAGTCGCGCAGGCAGGGGATCGGATCTTCCTCAATGAGACGCTCACCACCGGCGCGGACGGCATCGTCCAGGTCGTGCTTCTGGACGGCCGACTGCTGGATCTTGGGTACGATTCCAGCATGGTGCTGGATGCGGCGTTGCTGGCTCCCGAAGCCGGGGCGGCGGCCGCGGCGCCATCCGCGCAGGACGTGGCGGCGCTGCAGGCGGCGATTGCCGCCGGAGCGGACCCGAGCAAGGTCGCCGAAGCCACGGCCGCGGGCGCTCCCGCCGCGGGCGGCCTCGAAAGCGGCGGCGGTCATACCTTCGTCACGCTCGAGCAGGCCGATTCCCGTGGCGAGGTCACCGCGGGATACGCGACGCGCCCCGCGTCGATCGGTTTTCCGCCGGTCGAGCTGGAGACAGCGCGCGTCGTCGTCGCGGAGAGCAACGCGCCGCCCGTGGTCGAATCGGGTCTGGCGCGCGTGTCCGAGGAGGGATTGCCGGGCGCGCTTGCCGATACGGCAGGCACTGCGGACACGACGAACGCGGCGCTCGTCGTCGGCGCGATCTCCATCTCCGACCTCGACCAGGATCTGCTGGCGGTGACGTTGAGCGCGCCGCAGGCGGCGCTCTCCTCGAACGGCGTTCCGCTCGCGTGGTCGGGCAGCGGCACGAATACGCTGGTGGGCACGGCGGGCGAAAGCACGATCGTCACGATCACCATCGACGCGAGCGGCCGCTACGTGGTGCGGCTGTCCGGTCCGATCGATCACGCCGATACGGCCGCGGAGGATTACGAGCTGTTCGATGTCGTCGTGAGCGTCTCCGACGGCCAGGCGGTCTCCACGGGCACGCTCACGGTCGCGATCGAGGACGACGCACCGGTCGTGAACGTCGGCGGCAATCTGCTGCCGGTGCTGGCGGTGGACGAGACTTATCTCGCGACTGATATCGCCAGCGCGGACTTTGGAACCGTGTTCACGACACAATTCGGCGCCGACGGAGCGGGTGGCGTGCGTTACGCGCTCGATGTCGTGGGCGGTGACGGACGGGCGAGTGGCCTCACCGACACGGAGACAGGGCAAGCAGTGGTGCTCGTAAGCCATGGCGACGCGGTCGAAGGTCGCGTCGGCTCCGCTGAAGGAGCCCTCGCCTTCACGGTCGTACTGAATCCCGCGACGGGTGCTGTGACGCTCGATCAACTGCGGGCGCTTGCGCACGCGGACGCTGCGACGACGAATGAGGCGGTGAGTCTCGATACCGACGTGCTGCGCCTGGTCGCCACGGCGACCGACGCCGACGGCGACCATCATGGTGCGGCGATCGATCTCGGCGGACGCATCAGCTTCTACGACGACGGCCCAGCCATAGCAGCCACGGGCGAAGTCCCGATACTGGCGGTAGACGAAACGTATCTGACGACCGATCTCGCGACCGCAGACTTCTCAGCCGTGTTCACGACACAGTTCGGCGCCGACGGAGCGGGAGGCATTCGGTACGCGCTTGATGTCGTGGGCGGTGACGGACGCGCCAGCGGTCTCACCGACACAGAGACGGGTCAGGCGGTAGTGCTCGTTGCCCGCGGCGAT
>SCUH01000340.1 GCA_004298295.1 Betaproteobacteria bacterium
TGATCATGGTGGTGCTCGGCACGCTGATCGGCGGCATGGTGATCGCCATGTACCTGCCGATCTTCAAGATGGGCCAGGTGGTCTAGCCGGCGCGGCGGGACCGCTCCTCCGGGCCGGCACACGCAATGTCCTTTCTCGGCTGGCTCGGCCAGCCCGCGGTGCTGCCCTGGGTGGCGCTGACGATCGGCCTGTGCGTCGGCTCCTTCCTCAACGTCGTCATCCATCGCCTGCCGCGGATGATGGAGCGCGAGTGGCGCGCGCAGTGCGCCGAGCTCGTGGCTACTACGGCCTCCGTCCCCGCCGCGCCCGAAGCCCCCTACAACCTCTGGGTGCCGCGATCCGCCTGTCCAAGCTGCGGCCACCGCATCGGCGCGCTGGAAAACGTGCCGCTGCTGTCCTGGCTCTGGCTGCGCGCCCGCTGCTCGGCCTGCGGCGCCGCGATCAGCCTGCGCTATCCGGTAATCGAGCTTGCGGGCGGCGTGGTTGCCGCCTACGCCGCCTCGCGCTACGGCCTGACGCTCGCGGCGCTCGGTGCGGTGATCTTCTGCTGCGGCCTGCTCGCGCTCGCTGCGATCGACCTCGACACGCAGCTGCTGCCGGACGACATCACGCTGCCCCTGCTGTGGATCGGACTCGCGTTCAATGTGGGGGCGACGTTTGCGCCAGTGGGTTCAGCAGTGATCGGCGCCATGGCCGGTTACCTCTCGCTGTGGCTGGTGTACTGGGCCTTCAAGCTGATCACCGGCAAGGAGGGCATGGGCTACGGCGACTTCAAGCTGCTCGCCGCCATCGGCGCCTGGCTCGGCTGGCAGATGCTGCCGTTGGTGATTCTGCTTTCGTCCGTGGTCGGGGCAACCGTCGGTATCGCGCTCATCGTGTTCACGCGGCACGGCCGCGACAAGCCGATCCCCTTCGGCCCCTATCTTGCCGCGGCCGGCGCGATCGCCCTGCTGTGGGGCGACGACATCGCGCGCCGGTGGCTGCCGCTGCTCGCGTGAAAGGCGCGTTCGTCGTCGGGCTCACCGGCGGCATCGGCAGCGGCAAGAGCGCGGCCGCGGAAGAGTTTGCCCGTCTCGGCGCAACGGTGGTCGACACCGATGCGATCGCGCACGAACTGACGCGCGCCGGAGGGGCCGCCATCGGCGCCATTCGGCGGCAGTTCGGCGCCGACTGCGTTGACGCATCGGGCGCGATGGATCGCGCCAGGGTACGCGCGCTGGTGTTCGCCGACGCTGCCGCCCGGAAACGGCTCGAAGCCCTGCTGCATCCGCTGATCCGCGCCGAATCCGAACGGCGCGTCGCCGCGGCGAGCGGCCGCTACGTGGTCCTGGTGGTGCCGCTGCTCGTCGAGTCGCCCGGCTATCGGGAGCGCGTGTCGCGCGTGCTGGTGGTCGACTGCCCGGAGGCGGTGCAGTCCGAACGCGTGCAGCGTCGCAGCAGGCTCGACGAAGAGGCCGTGCAGGCGATCATGCGCAGTCAGGTTTCCCGCGCTGTCCGGCTCGCTGCAGCCGATGACGTGATCGACAATTCCGGCACCATTGCGGCACTGCACAATCAGGTTGCCGAGCTGCACCGAAAGTACCTTGCGCTGGCCCAATCCTGAGAAATCAATTTGTCTAGGGCATGCAAATCCTTCAGAATGCACCGAAATTTCCCGTCCAGGCCGCTGCGGCCCGCGCGTGATCACCTACGAGTATCCGCTCAACGAACGCATCCGGACGCTGCTGCGTCTCGAGGATCTGTTCGAGCGCTCGCGCCATTTCATCGCGCGCATGGACCCGCTCGACCATCACATCGCGCTGTTGACGTTGTTCGAGGTCCTCGAGGTGGCCAGCCGCGCCGACCTGAAGTCGGACCTGCTGCAGGAACTCGAGCGCCAGAAGCAGGTGCTGGCGTCGTTCCGCAACAATCCGGAAATCTCTGAGGACGCCCTGAACAGCGCGCTGCGCGACGTCGAGCAGGTCTCGGCGGCGCTGTTTTCGATGACCGGCCGGATCGGCCAGTACCTGCGCGAGAACGAGTGGCTCATGTCGATCAAGCAGCGCACCGGCATTCCGGGAGGCGCCTGCGAGTTCGATCTGCCGTCGTACCACTACTGGCTGCACCGGCCGGCGGACGAACGCATCGGCCAGCTCGTGGCGTGGACCAGCCCGCTCTATCCGCTGCGCGACGGCACCGCGATCATCCTCAAGATGCTGCGCGAGTCGGGAAAGCCGCAGTCGCTCAGCGCGCCGCTCGGCACCTTTCAGCAGATGCTCGGCGGCAAGACGGCGCAGATGCTGCGTGTGCGGCTCGAGTCGGGCCTGCCGTGCGTACCCGAAATCAGTGCCAACAAATACGTCCTGAATATCCGCTTTCTCGCGCAGAATGGCGAGGACCCGCGGCCGAAGACGGCCGACTGGGACGTCGGCTTCGAGTTGACGTTCTGCAACCTGTAAGGACCGTCCTGTGCCCGCGCTGCGGCGCGCCTGCGGTGTTCTCGCCGCAGAACCCCTGGCGACCGTTCTGCAGCGAGCGCTGCAAGCTTATCGATCTCGGCGCCTGGGCGGGCGGGTCCTACCGCGTGCCGGCTGCGACGCCGTCCGATTCGCAACCGGACGAGGCCGAGAAGGAATAAGCGGTCCCGCTCAGGCGCGGCTGCCGCGAATCATCGCAATGCCGTGCGCGCCCGCGCGCCGTGCCGCGTCCAAGTCCGATCGATCCAGGCCGCCGATGGCATAGACCGCAATGGCAGCGCCGCGCGCGAGACGTGCGAAGCCATCCCAGCCCAGCAGCGTCGCGCCCGGGTGCGTCGCGGTCGCCCGCACCGGACCGAGAACGGCGAAGTCCATTTCGAGTTGCAGCGCGCGTTCGAGCTCGGCGCCGTTGTGGCAGGAGGCGCCCGCCAGCACGGCTTCGGGTCGAGCGCTCAAAGCCATCAATTGCGCCGCCGAGTAGTGGATGCCGTCGCCGATCGCTGGACCGCCGTGGATGAGCACCTTCGCGCCGTGACGGTGCGCGAGCGCAACCACGCGTCGCGCGAAGGCCTCGCGTTCGCGCAGGTCCTTGTCGCGAACCTGAATCAGCCGCAGGCCCTGCGTCAGCCTGCGTTCCATGATCTGCAGGCTCGCATCGACGCCAAGCGCCGTCGCGTCCGTGATCGCATACTCCAGCGGCAGCGCGAGCGAGGCGAGCACCGGTGCGTTCGCCGGCAGCATGGGCTGCGCTACCGGGGCACCCAGCCGCTGCCACTGGAACGACTGGTTTTCGCGCGGATGCGGCTCGCCGACCCACTCGACCACGCGGAAGAAACTGAGCCGCACGGTGGCATGCTCGTAGGCGTGAATGCGCGTGATCCAGGGATAGGCGAGCCGCACCTCGATGCCGAGCTCCTCGTGCAGCTCGCGCGCCAGCGCCGCGGCCGCGCTCTCGCCGGCGTGAACCTTGCCGCCCGGGAACTCCCACCAGCCGGCGTAGACCTTGCCGGCCGGGCGCTGCGCCAGCAGGAATGCGCCGTCGGCGCGCTCGATGATCGCCGCAGCCACCTCGACGATGCTACTTGCGCCTGGCGTGGCGGCCGGCCCAGTCACGCGCGAACTGGTAGGCAACGCGGCCGCTCCTCGAGCCGCGCTGCAGCGACCACTGCAGCGACTCCTCCCTCGAGCCTTCGATCTCCCGGGCCGTGCAACCGAAACCCTTCAGCCAGTGCGCGACGATCGCCAGGTACTCGTCCTGGTCGAAGGGATAGAACGAGACCCACAGGCCGAAGCGCTCGGAGAGCGAGATCTTCTCCTCGACCGTCTCGCCGGGGTGGATCTCCTCGCCGACATACTTGGTCTCGAGGTTCTCGGCCATGTACTCGGGCATCAGGTGGCGGCGGTTCGAGGTGGCGTAGATGAGCAGGTTCTCCGAGGTGGTCGAGATGGAGCCGTCGAGCGCCACCTTGAGCGCGATGTAACCGGCGTCGCCGGCCTCGAAGGTCAGGTCGTCGCAGAAGACGATGAACCGCTCGCTGCGGCCGGCGACGAGATCGACCAGCTCGGGCAGAGCGATCAGGTCGTTCTTCTCGATCTCGACCAGCCGCAGGCCCTGGCGCGCATACTTGTTGAGCAGGCCCTTCACGATCGAGGACTTGCCGGTGCCGCGCGCCCCGGTCAGCAGCACGTTGTTGGCCGGCCGGCCTTCGAGGAACTGGCGCGTGTTCTGC
>SCUH01000033.1 GCA_004298295.1 Betaproteobacteria bacterium
GCGCTGATCGCCGAGAGCGCGGCTGCCAGGCGCACGAGCTGCCCGCCGCCTTCGCCGTGCGAGCCGTCGATTTCCAGCATTGCCCGGTCAGCGCGCGCGCCGCCGGTCGACCGGCGCGAAACGAAAGGGCGCGCGCAACGCCGCCACCACGCGCGCGTCACGGTGGTAGAGATCCGGGTTGAAGCGCACGGCGCCATCGGCGTCGCCTTGCGCGGTGAAATACAGGATCATCACCGGCACCTGGCGCTTCACCGGCACGGTGCGCGTCTCGCCGCTGGCGATCGCCTCCTGGATCGCTGCTGCACTCCAGCGCCCGGCGTCGTCGAGCAGCAGCTCCGCCAGTTCGAGCGGGCGCTCGAGCCGGATGCAGCCGGAACTGAAGGCGCGCTCGGCGCGCTCGAACAGCCGCCGCGACGGCGTGTCGTGCAGGTACACCGTGTGCGGATTGGGCAGCATGAACTTGATCCTGCCGAGGGCGTTGTCCTCGCCCGGCGCCTGCACGATCTGGTAGGGAAACCCATCCGCGCGATAGCGCATCGAGTCGAGGTGCGCGGCGTCCACCGCCTGTCCCCTCGCATCCACAATTCTCATGTGGTTGCGCGCGAGATAGCCGGGATCGCGCGCGAGCTTGGGCAGGACGTCCTGCCTGAGGATCGTCGGCGGCACGGTCCAGGTGGGGTTGAGCACGAGGTAGCGCAGGGTAGCGCGGAACACCGGGGTCTTTCGATACGGCCGCCCCACCACGGTGCGCGAGGACCACGCCAGCCGCCCGTCGAGGAACAGCTGCGCCGTGAAACCCGCGATGTCCACAATCAGATAGTCCCCCGCGAGGTCCTGTGCCACCCAGCGCAGGCGCTCGAGATTGACGCGCACCTGGTCGATGCGCTCGCCCACGGACACGTTGAGCGCCTGCAGCGTGCGCCGGCCCGCGGCGCCATCGACCGCAATGCCGTGGCGCGTCTGGAAACGGCGCAATGCGGCCTCGAGCACCGCGTCGAAATCTTCGGCCTCAGCGCCCACGCCGGGCGCGAGATCGCCGCTCGCGGCCAGCCTCTCGCGCAGCGCCGCGACCCTTGCATGGCGCATGCCGGGCTTGAGCGACGGACCGCTCGGCAGCTGCCGCCAGCCGCCGCGCGCTTCGATGGCGCGCAAGCCAGCGAGCGCCTCGCGCAGCCGCTGGTACGCCGGCAACTGCGGCGCAAAGCGCCCGACGGCATCCTCGAGCCGGGGCGCCGCAAGCATCGCCTCGAGGGCATTCGGCGGATCGATGGCGCCGAGCGAACGCGTGAAGCTCCATCCCGGGTACAGTTCGCGCGGATTCGCCTTGCCGAAATGCAGGTGGTAGGCCAGACGGATCAGGGCGTCCGTGTAGAGCAGCTCGCGATCGGCGAGGTTCGCGGGGTGCGCCGGCGCCTCGGCGAGCCGCCGCAGCGCCGCAGCGTGGTAGTCCGCCGGGTCGAGTCCGTGAGCGCTGCTGGCCTGCACGGCGGCGAGCAGCGCCTGCGCCTGCTCCGGCCGCGTCCAGGCCGGGCGCAGGCCGCGGCGCTCGTAGAATTCGGGGATCAGGTTGCGCGAGGCGATGCGCGCACCCTCCACGCTCACCTCCTGCCCGGTGCGCAATTGCTCGGCGCGCGTGCGCAGCACCTCGGCTGCCGCATCGACGGCATTCGCCGGGCCGCAGGGCAACACGATCGCCAAAGCCAGCGTGCCGCAGCTTAGAATGCGCGCTGCAACGGACCGAAGGAAGGCAATCACCTCGCGATGATTCGCATTGGCCCCGACGCGGCCGGTACCCGCCGCCGCAGATTGCTGCAGGCCCTGGCGCTCGCGCCGCTCGGCATCGCGCTCGCCCCCGCCGCGCACGCCGCTGCCGAGCGCGCGCTTGCCTTCCGCCACACGCACACCGGCGAGCGGCTCGAGATCGCCTATTTCGCGCGCGGCGAGTACCTGCCGGCGGCGCTCGCGCGCATCGACTGGCTGCTGCGGGATTTCCGCACCGGCGAGGCGCGGCGCATCGATACGCGCCTGCTGGACGCCCTGCATGCGCTCTCCGCGCCGCATGGCGGCGAATACGAGATCATCTCCGCGTATCGTTCGCCGCAGACCAACGCGCAGCTGCGCCAGGCGGGCGGCGGTGTCGCGCAACGCAGCCTGCACCTCGAAGGTCGCGCGATCGACGTGCGCCTCAAGGGAACCGCGACCGCGCGGCTGCGCGACGCCGCGCTGGCGCTCGGGCTGGGCGGCGTCGGTCATTACCCGAAGTCGGATTTCGTCCACCTCGACACCGGGCGCGTGCGGCACTGGGGGCCGCAAGCCGCTTAGCCGCTGCAGCGGCTCACGCTAGCTCGTCCCGCGCTTGGCGCCGGGTTTGGCTGCCGGCGCCGCGAACCGCGCGCCGGCATGCAGCGCCTCGGTGGCGGCCGCCATCATCTGCTGCGAACCCTTGAGCATCTGACCGTAGGCCGCATCGATCGTCACCAGCGCGGTCTTCACCAGATCCTGCGTCGCAAGACTGCCGCCGGACGCGTTCACCGCGGCCTGGCCGATCGCGCGAACACTGCCCCCGGCCTGCTGCGCCTCTTCGCGCAGGCAGTTGCAGATCGTGGCGTTGGTTTCGCTTGCGGCGTCGATCAGGCCTTTCCACAGCGCCATCCCGCGCGTCGCGCTTTCCATCATCCAGTTGCATTGCACGGTCCACAGCTCGAGCGGCGTGCGCGCCGCGAGCATCGACTTCTGCAGTTCCGCGGCCCGCGCCATGAATTCGCCGGCGGCGGGCAGCTGCGCGTCGCGTGTCTTGACCGCGCTCGCGAGCATCGCGTCCATCACCCGCAGCCCCGTGTTCATCTGCCGTTGCCAGCCCTCGACGAATTGCGCGGGCACCGGCGCCCAGGTCTGGCCGGCTTGCAGAAAGGCGTCCATAGGCGTCGCGGGCGCGCTGGCCGAAGTCCTGGATTCGCTTTTCGCTTTCATGAAATTCTCCTGGGCGGCTCGGACGCAATCAGTCTACGCCGCGGATCGCGTCCACGGATTGTCCGGAATCAACAGGCAGTGGTGGCGGAATTGCCGCAAATCAATGCCCGCCTGCTCCGACGCGCGTCGACGATAATGCGGTACCCGCAGCGCATCGACTGACGATCTTGTCCGACTCCAAGCGCTCACCCGCTTTGCCGCGCAGCATCTGGATGCTGGGCTTGGTCAGCCTGTGCATGGACGTCTCGTCCGAAATGATTCACAGTCTGCTGCCCGTTTTTCTCGTCACCGCCGTGGGCGCGAGCGCCCTCGCCATCGGGCTGATCGAAGGCGCCGCGGAATCGCTCGCGCTGATCGTGAAGGTGTTCTCGGGTGCGCTGTCCGATTATTTCGGCCGGCGCAAGCCCCTGGCGGTGATCGGCTACGGCCTGGGCGCCGTGTCCAAGCCGCTTTTCGCGCTCGCCACGGGTAGCGGCCTGGTATTCGCGGCGCGGCTGGTCGACCGCGTCGGCAAGGGCATCCGCGGCGCGCCGCGCGACGCGCTGGTTGCCGAGCTCGCGCCGCCCGAAGCGCGCGGCGCCGCCTTCGGCCTGCGCCAGTCGCTCGACACGGTAGGCGCGTTTCTCGGTCCGCTCCTCGCGATGGGGCTGATGCTGTGGTGGGCGAACGATTTCCGGGCCGTTTTCTGGGTCGCGATCATCCCGGGGTTCCTGGCGGTGGCGCTGCTCGTTTTCGGCGTGCGGGAACCGCCGCCGCGCTCCGGACACCTCGCCCGCAATCCGATCCGCCGCGAAAACCTGCGGCGTCTCTCGCCGGCTTACTGGTGGGTGGTGGGCATCGGCGCGGCGTTCACGCTCGCGCGCTTCTCGGAGGCTTTCCTCATCCTGCGCGCGCACCAGGGCGGCCTGCCGGTCGCCTTCGCGCCGCTGGTGCTCATCGGGATGAACGTCGTGTTCGCCCTGTCGGCCTATCCCTTCGGCAGGCTTTCGGACGCCATGAGCCACCGCAGGCTCCTCGCGCTGGGGCTGGTGGTCCTCATGGGCGCCGATGCCGCGCTCGCCTGGAGCAACCATTGGTCCTGGGTCTGGGCCGGCATCACGCTCTGGGGTCTGCACATGGGCATCACGCAAGGACTGCTCGCGACGATGGTCGCCGACGCGGCGCCGGCCGACCTGCGCGGCACCGCATTCGGATTGTTCAATCTGGTGAGCGGCCTTGCGCTGCTGATCGCCAGCGCGCTCGCCGGTCTGCTGTGGGATACCGTGGGCGCGCCCGCGACCTTCACCGCCGGCGCGATCTTCGGCGCCATCGCCCTGGCGGCCATCCTGCTGCGCGGCGGCGCGCGAGCGCCGCACGGGTGAAACTCAGCCGGCGGGCTTGGTCCGCTGGTTTTCCATCAGCCGGCGCAGGTGCTTGCGCCGCTGCGACTCCGAAATGAACTCCTCCAGGTCGGGATCGAGCGCCTTGCGCGAGGAGACGATGCCGACCGGCTCCCCGTTCTCGACGATGGGCATGTGGCGAAAGCCGTTCTCGTGCATCACGAGCAGCGCGTGCCCGAAAAGCTCGTCCGGC
>SCUH01000341.1 GCA_004298295.1 Betaproteobacteria bacterium
CAAGGCGACGCTCGAATCGGAAATGGAGGCCGCGGTGGCGGGCGGCGTCACCAGCCTCGCCTGTCCGCCCGACACCGACCCGCCGCTCGATGAGCCGGGGCTGGTCGACATGCTGCGGCGGCGCGCCAAAGCGCTGGCGCGGGCGCGCCTCTACCCGATCGGCGCGCTGACCACCAAGCTCGAGGGCGAGCGGCTCACGGAAATGGCCGAGCTCGCCGCCGCGGGCTGCGTCGCGTTCTCGCAGGCCAACGTCGCGGTGAGCGACACGCAGGTGCTGTGGCGCGCGTTGCAGTACGCCGGCACTTTCGGTTATCCGGTCTGGCTGCGCGCCGAGGACCCCTGGCTCGCGCGCGGCGGCGTGGCGCATGACGGCGAGGTCGCGACGCGCCTGGGACTCGCCGGAATCCCGGCGTTCGCGGAAACGGTGGCGCTGGCGACGCTGATCGAGCTGGTGCGCTCGACCGGCACGCGCCTGCACGTGTGCCGTCTCTCGAGCGCCGCCGGAGTGGCGCTGATGCGGGCGGCGCGCCGGGAAGGCTTGCCGGTGAGCTGCGACGTCGGCATCCATCACGTGCACCTTTCCGAGATGGACCTGGGTTACTTCGACGCCCAGTGCCGGCTCGAGCCGCCGCTGCGCAGCCAGCGCGACCGCGAAGCGCTGGCGCAGGCGCTCGCCGACGGCACCATCGATTGCGCCGTTTCGGACCACACACCGGTCGACGACGATCACAAGCAGTTGCCGTTCGCCGAAGCCGAGCCCGGCGCCACCGGTCTGGAGCTGCTGCTGCCGCTTGCGTTGAAGTGGGGCGTCGAGCGCAAGCTCGACCTGGCACAGACACTGGCGCGCGTCACCTGCGAGCCGGCCCGCATCCTCGGCGTCGAGGCCGGGCGACTCGCGCCCGGAGCGCCGGCGGACATCGTCGTGTTCGATCCGCAAGCCGCATTCCGGGTCGCGCCGGAAGTCCTGCGCAGCCAGGGCAAGAACTCCCCGTTTCTCGGCTACGAGCTGGCGGGGCGGGTGCGCGCTACGCTGGTCGCGGGCAAGGTGGTCTACGAACAGCCGTGAGGTGGCTTGCGCTGGCTCTGGCGCTGACCCTCTCCGGTTGCGGCATGTTCGCGAAGCGCGAAGCGCCGCAGGCGACGCCCAAGGGCGGCTTCTACAAGGACGACGGTCCCGGCGATGCGCCGCCGCCGAATCTCGATGCGGTGCCCGATGCCGTGCCGCGCGACGAACCGCTGCACCGTTTCGCCAACCGGCCGTATCAGGTTTTCGGCCGCGATTACGTGCCGCTCGCCGCGGTCGGCCCGTTTCGCCAGCGCGGCAGGGCGAGCTGGTACGGACGGCGCTTCAATGGCGGCAAGACGTCGAGCGGCGAGCCGTACGACATGTACGCCATGACCGCGGCGCATCCGACGCTGCCGATTCCGAGCTACGCGCGCGTCACCAATGTCGCCACCGGGCGCAGCGTGGTGGTGCGCATCAACGACCGCGGCCCGTTCCATGCCGACCGGGCGATCGATCTGTCCTACACCGCGGCCCACAAGCTCGGCTACGCGGAGGCGGGCGGTGCGCTGGTCGATATCGAGGCCATCGTGCCGGGCGAGAGCGTGGCGGCCGCGACGGCGCCAGCGCCGCCGCAAAAGGGGGTCTACCTGCAGCTCGGCGCATTTTCCGCGCGCGAGAGCGCGGAGAGCTTTCGCGCGCGCGTGCTGCGGGAGCTGGCCTGGCTGTCGGAGGCGATTCACGTCGTTGCGGGGGGCGCGCTCTACCGGTTGCATCTCGGCCCGTACCGCTCGTCGGATGAGGCGCGCCCGGTGGCCGATCGCATCCGCGCCGAGCTGAACGTGGCGCCGCTCGTCGTCGTGCGATAATTCCGATTGCCTTTTTCGCTCCGAATCCCGATGCTTCGAACGCTCGTCGCGATGCTGCTCGCACTGGCTGGCACGGCGGCGGCGCAGCAGCCGCCTTCCGTCATCGGACGCGCGTGGGTGCTCGCCGACCTGACCAGCGGCCAGGTGATCGCCGCGCAACGGCCCGAGGAGCGCTTCGAGCCCGCTTCGCTCACCAAACTGATGACCGCGTACCTGGTGTTCGCGGCGCTGAAGGAAAAGAAGCTCACGCTCGAGCAGCCGGTGAATGTTTCCGAGCGCGCCTGGCGCGCCCCCGGCTCGCGCATGTTCATCGAGCCGCGCCAGCCGGTGTCGGTGGATGAACTGATCCGCGGCATGGTGGTGCAGTCGGGCAACGACGCCTGCATTGCGCTGGCCGAGGCGGTCGCCGGCTCGGAGGAGGTCTTCGCGCAGATGATGAACCGCGAGGCGCAGCGCCTGGGCATGCGCGAGACCAAGTTCATGAACGCCACCGGCCTGCCCGATCCGCAGCACTATTCCACGGCGCGCGACCTGCATCTGCTCGCCGCGGCGCTGATCCGCGATTTTGCCGCCGAATACGCGCTGTACTACACGCAGAAGGAGTTCCGCTACAACAACATCACGCAGCACAACCGCAATCGCCTGCTGTGGCTCGACCCGACGGTCGACGGCGTCAAGACCGGCTACACCGAGGCCGCCGGCTACTGCCTGATCGCCTCCTCCAAGCGCGGACCGCGGCGCCTGCTCTCGGTGCTGCTGGGCTCGACTTCGGAGGCGGCGCGCGCGCAGGAATCGCAGAAACTGCTCAACTGGGGCTTCCAGTTCTTCGACGCCGTGAAGCTCTACGACAAGGGGCAGGCGGTGAAGGAGATCGAGGTCTGGAAGGGCGACCGGCGTCAGCTCAAGGCAGGCTTTGGCGCCGATCTCGTGGTCACGGTGCCCAAGGGGCAGGCCGACCGGATCAAGGCCGAACTGCTCGCGCAGCAGCCGCTGCTGGCGCCGGTGGCGCAAGGACAACGCGTCGGTTTGATGCGCGTCAGTTTCGACGGCAAGCCTTTCGGCGAATATCCGGTGGTCGCGCTCGAGGCGGCGGCGGCGGCGGGGATCTTCGGCCGCGCCTGGGATACACTGAGACTGTGGCTCAAATAGCGGGGCAGGCATGGTTTTCCTGAATGGAAAGTTCGTTCCGATCGGCGAGGCCATGGTGCCGGTGCTCGACCGCGGCTTCATATTCGGCGACGGCGTGTACGAACTGGTGCCGGTGTATTCGCGCGTTCCGTTCCGGCTGGACGAGCATCTGGCGCGGCTGGACCGCAGCCTCGCCGCGGTGCGCATCCGCAACCCGTACACGCGGCAGCAATGGCGCAAGATCATCCGGCAGCTCGTCCTGCTGCAACCGCACGAAGACCAGGGCGTGTACTTCCAGGTGACGCGCGGCGTGGCGAAGCGCGACCACGCCTTTCCGCAGGGCGTCGAGCCGACCGTGTTCATCATGTCGAACCCGCTGGTCAATCCGGCGCGCGAGCTCGTCGAGCGCGGTGCCGAAGCGGTGAGCGCGGCCGACTACCGCTGGCACAAGTGCGACATCAAGTCGATCTCGCTCATCGGCAACGTGCTGCTGCGCCAGCTGTCCGCGGATGCGGGCGCGGCCGAGACCATCCTGTTTCGCGACGGCCGGCTCACCGAAGCCTCGGCATCGAACGTGTTCATCGTCCGCGGCGGCGTGATCATGGGACCGCCGAAGTCGAACCTCATCCTGCCCGGCATCACCTACGACGTGGTGCTCGAGCTGTCCCGGGCGGCCGGCCTGCCACTCGAGATCCGCGACCTCGGCGAGGCGGAGGTGCGCGCGGCGGAGGAGATCTGGGTCACCTCGTCGTCGAAGGAGGTGCTCGCGATCGTGCGGCTCGACGGCAAGCCGGTGGGCGAGGGCCGTCCCGGACCGGTGTTCAGGCGCATGTTCGAGCTCTACCAGGACTTCAAGAAGACCGTGATGCGCACCGGCAAGGAGAAAGCGGCGGCCTGAATGTCCGAGGCCCTGGCGCCGCTCGCCTATCCCTGCCCGTTTCCGATCAAGGTGCTGGGGCGGCGGGCGCCGGGATTCGCGCAGCAGGTGGTGAGCATCGTGCTGCACCACGCGCCGGACTTCGAGCCGGCCAGCCTGGAGATGCGGCCGAGCCGCGAGGGCAACTACCTGAGCCTGACCTGCACCGTGCGCGCGATCTCGCGTGAGCAGCTCGACGGCCTTTACCGCGAGCTGTGCGACCACCCGGCCGTGGTGATGGTGCTTTGAATGCAGCTCGCCTCGGCACCCTGCGTCGTGAAACATCTCGGCCGCGCCGAATACCTGCCGACCGCTGCGGCCATGCGCGCCTTCACCGCGCGCCGCGACGCCGGCACTGAAGACGAGCTCTGGATCGTCGAGCACCCCCCGGTGTACACGCTCGGCGTCGGCGCTGATGCGGCGCACGGACCGAAAGGCGGGACGCGCATACCGGTGCTGCGCTGCGAACGCGGCGGCGACATCACCTACCACGGCCCGGGACAGGTCGTGCTGTACGCCTTGCTCGATCTCGCGCGGCGCGGCATCCGGGTGCGCGAGTTCGTGTCGCTGCTGGAACAGTCGGTCATCGACCTGCTCGCCGAGCACGGCGTGGCCGGCGGGCGCCGCAGCGGCGCACCGGGTGTTTACGTCGCCGGCGCCAAGGTCGCTGCGCTCGGCCTGCGGGTGTCGCGCGGCCGCTGCTACCACGGCGTGTCACTCAACGTCGACATGGATCTGGCGCCGTTTGCCGCCATCGACCCCTGCGGCCTGCCGGGCCTGCGCGTGACGCAGACACGCGCCCTCGGCATCGACGCGTCGCCCGAAATCCTGGGCCCGCGGCTGGCGGCGATCGTGATGCGAAAGCTCGGCGATGCGTGAACCCGGGGTGAAGCAAAAAGGCGCGGCGAAGATGACGCGCATCGCCGTCGAGAGCGCGCCGCTGGCGAAACCGGAATGGATCCGGGTGCGCGTCGCGGGCGCGGATTCGCGCTTTCACGAAGTCAAGCGCATGCTGCGCGCGCAGCAGCTGCATACCGTGTGCGAGGAGGCGTCCTGTCCCAACATCGGCGAATGCTTCGGCAAGGGCACCGCGACCTTCATGATCCTCGGCGACGTCTGCACGCGGCGCTGCCCGTTCTGCGACGTCGCGCACGGCCGGCCGCTGGCGCCGGATGGCGGCGAGCCGGCGCATCTCGCCGAAAGCATCGCGCGCCTCGGCCTGAGTTATGTGGTCATCACGAGCGTCGACCGCGACGACCTGAAGGACGGCGGCGCGCAGCACTTCGTCGATTGCATCCGTGCCGTGCGCGCGCGCTCGCCGGCGACCACCATCGAGACGCTGGTGCCGGATTTTCGCGGCCGCCTCGAGCGCGCGCTGGACGTGCTGTGCGCCGCGCCGCCCGATGTCATGAACCACAACCTGGAGACGGTTCCGCGCCTGTACCGCCGCGCCCGCCCGGGCGGCGACTACCTGCACTCGCTCGCGCTGCTGCAGGCCTTCGGCCGTCGCCAGCGCGGCGTGCCGACCAAGTCCGGGCTGATGGTGGGGCTGGGGGAGACGGACGATGAAATCCTGCAGGTGATGCGCGACCTGCGCGCACACGGCGTGGCGATGCTCACCATCGGCCAGTATCTCGCCCCCTCGCGCCATCACCTGCCGGTCGAGCGTTACGTGCCGCCGGAGACTTTCGCGCGCTTCGAGCGCGAAGCCGCGGCGCTGGGCTTCACGCACGCGGCGGTGGGCGCCCTGGTGCGCTCCTCCTATCACGCCGAGCGCCAGGCGCACGCGGCCGGCGTTGCCGCGCATGCTGCCGCAAAGCCTTAGGTTCAAGGTCGGTTTCTACGTCGCCCTCGCCCTGATGGCGACGCTGCTGCTGTTTGCGCTGCTGGTGGCGCGACAGCAGCGCGCCGCGCTGCTCGGCGCCGCCGAGGATCACGTGACGCAGATGTCCGAGGCGATCGTGCGCAGCACGCGCTTTGCGATGCTGCAGAATCAGCCCGAGTTCGTGCATCGCATCATCCAGGACGTGGCGCGCGC
>SCUH01000342.1 GCA_004298295.1 Betaproteobacteria bacterium
TCCTCGTCCATGCGCCCCTGGTCGCCGGTGCAGCCCCAGTCGCCGACGAATTTTTCCTGCGTCGCCTGGGGATTGTTCCAGTAGCCGAGAAAGAACACCGGGTCGTCGCTGCCCTGGCAGCGCCGGTGGATCGCGATCTCGCCCAGTTCGCCGCGCGGCATTTCCTCGCCCGCCGGGTTGACGATCGCAACGCGGTGCCCCGGATAGGCGCGTCCGATCGCCCCGGGCTTCACCGGCCACGCCGCCTGGCAGTTGCCGACGACGTAATTGATTTCCGTCTGGCCGAACATCTCGTTGATCGTCACGCCGAGCTGCTCGCGAGCCCAGTCGATCACCGTGACGCCGACCGATTCGCCCGCGCTCATCACCGTGCGCAGCGCGAGCGCGTAGCGCGCCTTCGGCTCAGGCACCGCTTTCATCATCAGCTTGAGCGCGGTCGGAAAGAGGAAGGTATTGCGAACGCCGTAGCGCTCAAGCAGCCGGTAGGCCCGTTCGGCGTCGAACCTGCCGCGATAGCCCAGCATCGGCATGCCGAAATACCAGACCGGCAGCAGCGCATCGAACAGGCCGCCGGCCCACGCCCAGTCGGCCGGCGTCCAGAACAGGTCGCCCGGCTGCGGAAAGAAATCGTGCGAATAGACGAACCCCGGCAGGTTGCCGATGAGCATGCGGTGCGCGTGCAGCGCGCCCTTGGGCGCGCCGGTGGTGCCGCTGGTGTAGATGATGAGCGCCGGATCCTCCGCGCCGGTGTCGGCGCAGGCGAAATGGCGGCTCGCCTGGCCGAGCAGCGCCTCCCAGTCGTGGACGCCGGACTCGCGCGCGCCGCCGGCGCCGATCACGTGCCGCAGCGCGGGGAGGCGCCCGCGGATGGCAAGCAGCTGCGGCAGCGTCGTAGGCTCGACGATCGCGACGCTCGCTGCGGCGTTGCTCATGCGGTATTCGAGTGCGTCCGGCCCGAACAGGTGGCTGAGCGGCAGCGCGATGGCGCCCATCTGGAAGATCGCCATGTAGGCGATCGCGGTCTCGGGACGCTGCGGCAGGATGAGGGCGACGCGCTCGCCGCGCCGCACGCCGAGCGCGGCGAGCGCGTTGGAGAGCCGGTTCGCCTGCTGCTGGATGTCCCAGAAGGTGTAGGCCGCGGTGGCGCCGGACTCGTCCTCCCAGTACAGCGCGAAGCGCGCGCGGTCCTCCGCCCAGCGGCCGCAGCA
This sequence comes from Betaproteobacteria bacterium, assembly GCA_004298295.1. GTDB lineage: Bacteria > Pseudomonadota > Gammaproteobacteria > Burkholderiales > SG8-39 > 2-02-FULL-66-14. The sequence continues at coordinate 1,209 of SCUH01000342.1, forward strand.
GGCGCGCGCGAGGTTGAAGCGCGCCGGGACCTCCCAGCGCCAGCCGCGGTAGAGCTCGTCGTAGCGGTCGTTCATGGGCGAAAGCGTTTCGCTTTTTGCCGCGGTCGAGTTTACCATCGGCAGTAGCGATGAATCCCGCGGCCCTCGTGTTCGATGCCTATGGCACCTTGTTCGACGTTCACGCAGTCGTGCAGCGTGGCGAAGCTTTCTGGCCCGGCAAGGGCGCGCAGCTGTCGGCGCTCTGGCGCGCGAAGCAGCTCGAATGGACCTGGCAGCGAAGCCTGATGCGGCGTTACCTGCCGTTTTCGCAGCTGACGCGCGACGCGCTCGCTTACGCCTGCGAGGCGCTCGGCCTCGCCTGCGACGACGCGCGCGCCGGCGCCCTGATGGACGAATACCGCAGGCTGGCGACTTATGCCGACGTGCCGGATGCGCTGGCGCAGCTGCACGCGGAGGGCTACAAGCTCGCGATCCTCACCAACGGCTCGCCCGACATGATCGTTCCGCTGGTGGCGCACCACGGCATGCAGTCGCTGTTCGATGCCGTGCTGAGCGTCGACGAGCTGAAGATCTACAAGCCCGCGCCCGAAGTCTATCGGCTGGCGGCGAAACGGCTCGGCCTGCCCTCGAACGTGATCGGTTTCATCTCCTCGAACGGCTGGGACGCGCTCGGCGCCAAGTCCTTCGGTTTGCGCGCCTGGTGGATCAACCGCGGCGGCGCGCCGCTCGACCGGCTCGGCTTCGCGCCCGACGGCCTGCTGGCGGGGCTCGGCGAACTGCCCCACGCGCTCGCGGCATGAAGTTCTGCGCCAACTGCGCCGCGCCGGTGGCGCAGCGCGTGCCGCCGGGGGACAGCCTGCCGCGCTTCGTCTGCGACCAGTGCGGCGAGATCCACTATCAGAACCCGCGCCTCGTGGTGGGCTGCGTGCCGGAGCTGGACGGACGGCTGCTGCTGTGCCGGCGCGCGATCGAGCCGCGCTACGGCTACTGGACGCTGCCCGCCGGATTCATGGAAAACGGCGAGACCGTCGGCGACGGTGCACTGCGCGAGACGCTGGAGGAAGCCGGCGCGCGCGTCGCACTCGGCGCCGCGTTCTCGATGATCTCGGTGCCGCGCGTCAACCAGGTGCACGTCTTCTTCCTCGCGCGCGTGCTCGACCTGAAGCTCAGACCGGGGGCCGAGACGCTGGAGATCCGGCTCTACGAAGAGGCCGAGATGCCGTGGCCGGAGATTGCGTTTCGCACCGTGGCGATGACGCTGCGGCATTGGTTTGCCGACCGCGGCGGCGGGCGGTTCGGGTTTCACTCCGGAGAGATCCAGCAGTAGGCTGCGCCGGGGCGCGCCTGGCGGAGAACGCACGGCGCGGGTTTGCTTCCCTCAGATCTCCGTTTTTTTCCGGATTACGCAGTAACCCGGAAAAAAACGGAGACCGGGGAAATTCAATTCTGACCGTGCCGCACGATCCGCGGCGGGTTGCACCCCTAAGCCATGCCGCTGCGCCGCCCAGACTCGCGCTCGGGCGTCGCCGAGATCTGGTGGATGGAAATGTCGGCGCCGTTGAACTCCTCCTCCTCGCTCAGGCGGATGCCGCCGATCGCCTTGATCGAGCCGTAGACGATCAGGCCGCCCGCCACCGCAACGCCGATGCCAAGCGCCGTGCCGGCGAGCTGCGACCCGAACGAGACGCCGCCCAGCCCGCCGAACGCCTTGAGCCCGAAAATGCCGCAGGCGATCCCGCCCCAGGCGCCGCACAGGCCGTGCAGCGGCCACACGCCGAGCACGTCGTCGATCTTCCAGCGGTTCTGCGTGATCGCGAACAGCTT
>SCUH01000343.1 GCA_004298295.1 Betaproteobacteria bacterium
CGTGCTGACGACGCTGCCGCAGGCGCTCACCGTGTTCAAGGAATACGAGATGGTGGTGTTCGGCGCGGTGATGATGCTCACCATGATCTTCATGCCGAAGGGGCTGGTGCCGACGCTCGCCGCCCGCTTCGGCACCCGGCGGCGGCCCGGATGAGCCTGCTGCGCGTCGAGCAGCTGGGCAAGGAATTCGGCGGCGTGCGCGCGGTCGCCGACCTGCAGTTCTCGATTCCCGCCGCCAAGGTGTTTTCGATCATCGGCCCGAACGGCGCCGGCAAGACCACGCTGCTCAACCTGCTCACGGGGGTCTACGTGCCCTCGACCGGGCGCATCCTGTTCGAGCAGCGCGACCTGACCGGGCGCGCGCCGTACGAGTTCGCGGCCTGCGGCATCGCGCGCACTTTCCAGAACCTGCAGGTGTTCTTCAACATGAGCGCGCTCGAGAACGTCATGGTGGGACGCTACCTGCGCGAGCGCTGCAGCTTGCCGGCAGCGCTGTTCCGGTTCCCGAGCCTGGGCCGCGCCGAGGGCGCGGCCCGCGCCGAGTGCGAGGCGCTGATGCGATTCGTGGGACTCGGACCGTACGTCACCGCAAGCTCGGACGCCATGCCCTACGGCGCGCTGAAGCGCCTCGAGATCGCGCGCGCGCTCGCCACCCAGCCGCGTCTGCTGCTGCTCGACGAGCCCGCCGCGGGACTCAATCCGATCGAAACGCTGGAGATCGACGCCCTGATCTCCAAGCTGGCCGATTCCGGCATCACGGTGGTGCTGGTCGAGCACAACATGCGGCTGGTGATGGGCGTGTCGGATCACATCCTGGTCCTCGATTACGGCAGGCAGCTCGCCGAGGGCACGGCCGACGAGGTGCGTCGCGACCCGAAGGTCATCGAAGCCTATCTCGGCGCCGGCGCCGCGGGCGACGCCGCGCCGGCGCAGGGCGCACACTGATGCTCGAAGTGCGCGCACTCGCCAGCCGTTACGGCCGCATTCCCGCGCTGAAGGGCATCGATCTGGAGGTGCACGAGGGCGAGCTGGTCGCGCTGGTCGGCGCCAACGGCGCCGGCAAGACGACGCTGCTGCGCGTCATCTCCGGCGTGCTGCCCGCCAGCGCGGGTTGCGTGCTGTTCGGCGGCGAGGACATCACGCGCTTCGCGCCCGATCGGCGCGTGCGGCGCGGCATCGTGCAGGTCCCCGAGGGCCGGCAGGTGTTCGGTCCGCTGTCGGTCGAGGACAACCTGCTGCTCGGCGCCTACACGCGCCCGCGCACCGAGAGCGCCGCCGGGCTGGAACAGGCGTACGCCCTGTTTCCCGCGCTCGCCGAGCGGCGCCATCAGCCCGCGGGCACGCTCTCCGGCGGCCAGCAGCAGATGCTGGCCATGGGTCGCGCGCTGATGGCGCGGCCCCGCTTGCTGCTGCTCGACGAGCCGTCCATGGGACTCGCGCCGCGGCTGGTCGCCGAGGTGTTTGCCACCGTGAGCACGCTGAAGAATTCCGGCACCACGATTTTCCTGGTGGACCAGAACGCGCGCGCGGCACTCGCCATCGCCGAGCGCGCCTATGTGATCGAGACCGGGCAGATTACCCTTTCCGGCTCCGGGGCCGAATTGCTGGCGAGCGAAAAGGTGCAGGCTGCCTACCTGGGCCTGTAGGGGTTTATGATGCCAGGCGAGATCGCCGCAAGAATGCAGCACCCGCTGGCGACGGCGATCGCGCCGGCGCGAGGAGCGAGCACCGCGTGAAAAAATCCGAACCTGCGCGTATCGAAAAAAAGGCGACGTACTGCTATCAGTGCGTCGCGGGACCCGATCTGCTCACGGTCAAGGTGGTGGACGGCGTCGCCACCGAGGTGGAGCCGAATTTCGCGGCCGCCGACATCCATCCCGGCGGCGGCAAGGTCTGCGTCAAGGCCTACGGCCTGGTGCAGAAGCTCTACAACCCGAACCGCGTGCGCTCGCCGATGAAGCGCACCAATCCGAGGAAGGGCCGCGGCGAGGATCCGGGGTTCGTGCCGATTTCCTGGGACGAGGCGTTCGACACGATCGCGAAGAAGCTCCTCGAGATCCGCGCCAAGGGCCTGACCGACGAGTCCGGCTACCCGCGCGTCGCGGCGAGCTTCGGCGGCGGCGGCACGCCGCAGTCCTACATGGGGACTTTTCCCGCGTTCCTGGGCGCCTGGGGCCCGGTCGACATGGGCTTCGGCTCGGGCCAGGGCGTGAAGTGCACGCATTCGGAGCACCTGTACGGCGAGTTCTGGCATCGCGCCTTCACGGTTTCGCCCGATACGCCGCTGTCGGAATACGTGATTTCCTGCGGCGCGAACACCGAGGCTTCGGGCGGCGTGGTCGGCGTCTGGCGCCACGCGGATGCGCGCATCCGCGGCATGAAGCGCGTGCAGGTCGAGCCGCACCTGTCGGTTACCGCGGCCTGCTCCTCGGAATGGGTGCCGATCAAGCCCAAGACCGACCCCGCGTTCCTCTACGCACTGATCCACGTCATGCTGCACGAGCAGCCGCGCGAGCGGCTCGACGTGCAGTTCCTGCAGCACCACACGGCCTCGCCGTATCTGGTCGGGCCGAACGGTTTCTATCTGCGCGATCCGCAGGCGCGCCAGCCGTTCATCGCCGACGCGCTCGAGCAGCGCCTCGCGCGCGAGGCGATCGAGATCGGGGCGGACGACGAAGTGCTGGCCGAAGGGCTGCTCGAAGGCGAGACCGCGTTCGCCAAGCTCCTCGCGCACATGAAGCCCTACACGCCCGAGTGGGCCGCCGCGATCTGCGACGTGCCGGCCGCCACCATCCGGCGCATCGCCGGCGAATACCTCGATCACGCGCACATCGGCGAGACCATCGTCATCGACGGCAAGACCCTGCCGTTTCGCCCGGTGTCGGTCGCGCTCGGCAAGACGGTCAACAACGGCTGGGGCGGATTCGAATGCTGCTGGGCGCGCACCATGCTCGCGGCGCTGGTCGGCGCGCTCGAAGTGCCGGGCGGCACGCTCGGCACCACGGTGCGCCTGAACCGGCCGCTCTCGGAGCGCCATGAGAGCGTCAGGCCCGGGCCCGACGGCTTCATGGCCTATCCGCTCAACCCGACCGACAAGGCGCACTGGAGCGCGAAACCCAATATCCGCAACGCCTACCGCACGCTCGTGCCGCTTGCGGCCGACGGGCCCTGGAGCCAGGCGCTGGGGCCGACGCATTTTTCCTGGATGTTCCTCGGCGAAACGCCGTCCGGGCTGCCGCGCGTCACCTACCCCGAGCTCTGGTTCGTCTACCGGACCAACCCGGCGATCTCCTTCTGGGACACGCGCCAGGTCGCCGAGCGCATGGCGAGCTTTCCGTTCGTGGTCGCGATGGCCTACACGCTCGACGAAACCAACCATTTCGCCGACCTCCTGCTGCCGGACCAGGTGGACCTCGAGAGCCTGCAGCTGATCTACATCGGCGGCTCGAAGTACATCGAGCAGTTCTGGAAGCACGAGGGCTACGCCCTGCGCCAGCCGGTGGTGGCGCCGCGCGCCGAGGCCAGGGACTTCACCGACATCGCCACCGAACTCGCGCGCCGCACGGGACTGCTCGAGCGCTACAACGCCTCGATCAACCGCGGCACGGCCGGCGTGCCGCTCAAGGGCGCGCAGTGGGATTTCTCGCTCGACACCGCGCGCGCGCATTCGCGCGACGAGATCTGGGATGCGGTGTGCCGCGCCGCGAGCGCAGAGCTGACCGAGGGCCGGGAAACGCACGGCCTCGACTGGTGGAAAGCGCACGGCCTGCGCGTGAAACCCTTCCCGCAGAGCCACTGGTATCTCTTTCCCACGCTCGTTGCACAGGGCCTGCGTTTCGAGCTGCCCTACCAGGAGCGGCTCTGGCGCGTCGGCCAGCAGCTCGCGCGCCGCATGCACGAGAACGACATCCGGTGGTGGGACAACCAGCTCGCCGAGTACCAGCCGCTGCCGGCATGGAAGGATTTCCCGAAGCTTTGGGAGACGGAGCTGGCGCGCATCGGCGGCAAGACGGAGGATTTCCCTTTCTGGCTGCTCACCTCGCGCAGCATGCAGTACGCCTGGGGCGGCAACGTCGGCATGCAGATCATCCACGAAGTCGCCGCCAACGTCGCCGGCCACGGCGGCGTGATCATCAATGCCGCGCGCGCCGCGGAACTCGGCATTGCCGAGGGCGACGCGGTGGAGATCGCGACGCCGGTGAAAAGCGTGCGCGCGAAGGCCGTGCTGCGCCAGGGCATCCGCCCCGACACGCTGCTCTTGATCGCGCAGTTCGATCACTGGAAAACGCCCTATGCCAAGGATTTCGGCGTGCCGAGCCTGAACAGTCTGGTGCCGATGTCGATGGACCTCACCGATGCGACCGGCTCCGGTGCCGACGTGGTGCGGGTTTCGGTCAAGAGGTCCGCATGACGCGCTGGGGGATTTCGCGATGACCCGGTGGGTCATGGTGGCGGACCTGCGGCGCTGCGTCGGCTGCCAGACCTGCACCGCGGCGTGCAAGCACACCAACGCCACGCCGCCGGAAGTGCAGTGGCGCCGCGTGCTCGACATGGAAGTCGGCACCTACCCCGACGTGAAACGCGTCTTCGTCCCGGTGGGCTGCATGCACTGCGCCGATCCGCCCTGCATGCACGT
>SCUH01000034.1 GCA_004298295.1 Betaproteobacteria bacterium
GCGATGATGGCGCGTGGTCGGGTCATGGTCATCACGGCCGCCAGGCCCGCTTCGGGCGCGCCCCCGGCCGTCGCTGTACGCTCGATCATCGCATGCAGGCGACGCACCTTCCAAGCCGGGCCCATGGCAACCCCTTCAAAGCACCTTCGGCCCCGGACAGCTCTGCGCCGACACGAGTGCCTGCGCCGCCGGCTGGGCAATGACCACGATGCGGGCCGGGCGCTGCAGCGCCAGTTTTTCGTGAGCTACGGTCTGCAGCATCGCCGCATGCAGAACCGCGAGCGCCGCGCCGTTCACCGCGATGGCCAATCCGAACCCCAACCAGCGAAGCGTCTGCGTCATTGTCGATCTTCCTCCAGGCTCGCAGGAAGCTTACGCAGGGCATCACCGGGCAACAACGGTGGTGCGACGAAACCGCCAATGGATGGACCAGGCGGCCGGAAATGCGGATGAATGGATCCTGCGGTGGACGGTCAACCGTCCTCGCGCCGGGCCGGGAGCGAGGACCCGTGAATGTGCACGACGCGCCAGCGTCGTCTGCTCCTCGCCGCTTTCAAGGTCACGCCGGAAGGCATCGGCGGTACTCTAGGGGGTGGCGGCCCATCGGCTGCGCTCGCGGTTCATCGCGGCGTTCCTGCAGTTCATCGCAAAACCGTCGCCAGCGGTACCGGCCACTGCCTACAGTGGCGCTGCCGCAACCACTCCAAGCTAGCGTCAAGATCGCGACCGGGACCATGAACACATCGCAGCCCTCTGCAGCCCCCGCTTCCAGACCCTCCGGCTGGGAGCGGTTTTCCAGCGCCACGGCGTCCGGTTTTCGGCGCTATGCGGAGTGGCTGGTCAGCATTTCCTGGAAGAAGTTCTTCCTGCTGTCGCTCCTGTTGCTGATCGCTGCCGGAATTCTTGCCGAGATCCCGCCGTTTTCCCTGAAATTCACTGCCGGCAGCGACAGCGCGCCGGAGTCGCCGGCGAAGCGCACCGAGCGGGTCAAGAAGCTCAAGGAAAAATATGGTGACGTCGATATCAAGATCGACCACCAGGGCATCCACATCAAGCGCAATCGAAGCGCGACCCCGCCGCCGGAGCCGAAAGCTTCGCCGGACACGAGCCCGACGCCTCCCACGGGGCACGAACCTCCGGCCATTCCTGCGCCATCCGCGGTCCCAGAGCCCCCGAAAAGCGTGGTCGAGTTCGGGCGCCATGGCGTCACGGTGAACGTTCCGCCCGGCACGGCCGAGGAGATCCGCGCTGCGGTCGAGGAAGCGCGCGAGTCGATCCGCGAGGCGATCGAGGAGGAGATCGCAGCCGATATCCGCAAGCCGAGGCCGCGAGTGATCCGGCTCGGCGGATTTCTGCCGCAGCTCGCCTTGCTGCTGATCGTCGTCTCGATGGTGATCAAAATCGTATACGCCGGCCGCGTCAAGGCCGAGGTCAAGGCGGCCGAGGCGCAGGAGACCGCCGACTCGGAAAGCCTCAGGCGGCAGGTGGTGGAGGCGCGCATGGCGACGATGCAGGCGCAGGTCGAACCGCATTTCCTGTTCAACACGCTGGCGAGCATCGACCACCTGATCGAAGTCGATCCGGCGCGCGCCAGCGTCATGCAGAAGAACCTGATCGCGCTGCTGCGCGCGTCGATGCCCGGCATGCGCGAGACGGAGACCAACCTCGGGCGCGAGCTGGCGGTGGTGCGGCCTTACCTCGAGATCCTGCGCGTGCGCATGGGCGAGCGGTTGCAGACCGAGGTCAACGTGAGTGCGGGCCTGCACTCGGCGGAATTCCCGCCGATGATGCTGCAGTCGCTGGTGGAGAACGCCATCAAGCACGGGCTGGAGCCCAAGCCCGAAGGCGGCACCCTGCGCGTGGGCGCCGAAGTGGTGCACGGCAGGCTGGAAGTCTCGGTCGCCGACACCGGCGTCGGTTTCGGGCGCGCCGCCACGGCCGGCACCGGGGTCGGCCTGGCGAACATCCGCGAGCGCCTCAAGCTGCTTTACGGCGGTGACGCGGAGCTGCGCATCGCCGACAACGCGCCGGGTGGCACGCGAATCACCGTCGTCGTACCCTATAGGACCGCCAACTACTCGAGCCGCGCCTGACCGAGCCCACGCCGATGCACCCACGCGCCCTGATCGCGGACGACGAGCCGCTGATGCGCGAGCAGCTGCGCGCGCGGCTCGCCGAAGTCTGGCCCGAGCTGGAAATCATCGCCGAAGCGCGCAACGGCATCGAAGCGGTGGAGCAAACCGCGGCGTTGCGCCCGGACCTCGTATTTCTCGACATCCGCATGCCGGGCAAGACCGGCGTCGAGGCGGCGCGCGAGATTGCGGCGCTGGCGTCGGCCGGCGATATGCTCCTGCCCGAGATCGTTTTCGTCACCGCGTTCGACCAATACGCCATCGAGGCCTTCGAGCAGGGGGTGGTGGATTACGTGCTCAAGCCGGCCGAGCGCGAGCGGCTTCAGGTGACGGTCGAGCGCATCCGCAAGCGCCTGGCGGAGCGCACGGCGCCATCCGGGCCGGGGCCGGCGGCGGGCACGCAGCAGGCCTTGCAGCAATTGCTCGAGCGCCTGCAAAGCCGGTTGAACGGCGGCGGCGCAGCCGGCTTTCTGAAATGGATCCAGGCCACCGTCGGGCAGCAGATCCAGATGATTGCGGTGGACGAAGTGCTGTTTTTCGTCGCCGACGAGAAATACACGCGCGTGCAGACCGCGCAGCAGGAAGCGCTGATCCGCAAACCGATCAAGGAACTCGTCGCCGAGCTGGACCCGAACCAGTTCTGGCAGATCCACCGTTCGACGCTGGTGAACGCGCGCGCGATTGCGGGGGTGAGCCGCGATTTTCGCGGCCGTCAGCTGGTGAGCATCAAGGGCCGGCCGGACAAGCTCGAAGTGAGCCGCAGCTACACGCACCTGTTCAAGGGCATGTAGGCCGCATCAGCCGGCGAAGAACTCCCGCACCTTGTCGAACCAGGACTTGCTGCGCGGATTGTGGCGCGCCGTGTCGCGCTGGCTGATGGTCTCGAATTCGCGCAGCAGCTCGCGCTGGCGCTCGGTCAGGTTGACCGGCGTCTCCACCACGACGTGACAGAACAGGTCGCCGTGCTGCTGGCTGCGCACGCCGTGAATGCCCTTGCCGCGCAGGCGGAAGGTCTTGCCGCTTTGCGTTTCGGGCGGCACCTTGATGCGCGCGCTGCCGTCGAGCGTCGGGATCTCGATATCGCCGCCGAGCGCCGCGACGGCGAACGATACCGGCATCTCGCAATGCAGATCATCGTGATCGCGCGTGAACACGGCATGCGGTTTGATATGCGTCTGCACGTAGAGGTCCCCCGGGGGCCCGCCGTTCACGCCCGGCTCGCCCTCGCCGGTCAGCCGCACGCGGTCACCCTCGTCGACGCCCGCCGGGATGCGCACCTGCAGCGTCTTGTGGTGCTTGAGGCGGCCCGCGCCGCCGCACTGGGCGCAGGGCTGCGCGATCACTTTGCCGGCGCCGCGGCAACGCGGGCAGGTTTGCGCGATGGAGAACGGGCCCTGCGAAACGCGCACCTGGCCCGCGCCGTGGCAGGTCGGACAGGTCTGCGGCTGCGTGCCGGGCTTGGCGCCGCTGCCGTGGCAGGCGCCGCACTCGGTCATCGTGGGGACGCGAATCTTGGTTTCGAATCCGTGCGCCGCCTGCTCCAGCGTGATCTCGAGGTTGTAGCGCAGGTCCGCACCCCGGTACACGGTCGAGCGCCCGCCGCGCCCGCCGCCGAAGATCTCGCCGAAGATGTCACCGAAGATGTCGCCGAAGCCGGCGCCGCCGAATCCGGCGCCCGCGCCGGCCGAAGCCGCTGCGCTCGGGTCGACGCCCGCGTGGCCGAAGCGGTCGTAGGCGCCGCGCTTCTGCCCGTCGGACAGGACCTCGTAGGCTTCCTTGGCTTCCTTGAAGTGCTCTTCCGCCTTGGGGTTGTCCGGATTGCGGTCCGGATGCCACTTCATGGCGAGCTTGCGGTAGGCCTTCTTGATGTCCTCGTCGGCAGCGTCCCGGTTCACTCCGAGGACTTCGTAGTAGTCTCGCTTGGCCATTTCGTGGTGTCCGTTTGATGCGAAAAAGGCCGGGATGAACGGCGCATCGTCGCCGTCCGATCCCGGCCAGCCAGGCCGGCGCGCGTTCCGCGTCCGGCGCTAGCCGGTCTTCTTTTCCTTCACTTCGGTGAACTCGGCGTCGACCACGTTGCCGTCGTCTTTCGCCGCGTTCCCCGTCGCCTGCTGCTGCGATGCGCCTGCCTGCTGCTGTTGTTGTGCCTGCGCGTCGGCGTAGATCTTCTCGCCGAGCTTCTGCGAAGCCTGCCCGAGCGCCTGCGCCTTCGCCTCGATCTGGTCCTTGTCGTCCGACTTGAGCACGCCCTCGGCGTCCTTCAGCGCCGCTTCGATCGCGTCCTTCTCCGCGGCCTCGAGCTTGTCGCCGTATTCCTTCAGCGACTTGCGCACCGAATGCACCAGCGCTTCGCACTGGTTGCGCGCGTTGACCAGGTCGAGCGCCTTGCGGTCTTCCTCGGCGTGCGCCTCGGCGTCCTTGACCATGCGCTGGATTTCCTGCTCGGTCAGCCCGGAGCCGGCCTGGATCTTGATCTTCGCTTCCTTGCCGGTCGACTTGTCCCTGGCGGCGACGTGCAGGATGCCGTTGGCGTCGATGTCGAAGGTGACCTCGATCTGCGGCATGCCGCGCGGCGCGGGCGCGATGTCGGCGAGGTTGAACTGGCCCAGCGACTTGTTGCCCGCGGCCATGTCGCGCTCGCCCTGCAGCACGTGGATCGTCACCGCGGTCTGGTTGTCGTCCGCGGTCGAGAACACCTGGTTCGCCTTGGTCGGGACGGTGGTGTTCTTCTGGATCAGCTTGGTCATCACGCCGCCGAGCGTCTCGATGCCGAGCGACAGCGGCGTCACGTCGAGCAGCAACACGTCCTTGACGTCGCCCTTCAGCACGCCGGCCTGGATCGCGGCGCCGACCGCCACCGCCTCGTCCGGGTTGACGTCCTTGCGCGGCTCCTTGCCGAAGAACTCGCGCACCTTGTCGACCACCTTCGGCATGCGCGTCTGGCCGCCGACCAGGATGACGTCGGCGATTTCCGACACCTTGACGCCCGCGTCCTTGATCGCGATGCGGCAGGGCTCGATGGTCCGTTCCACCAGCTCGTCCACCAGCGACTCGAACTTGGCGCGCGTGATCTTCATCGCCAGGTGCTTCGGCCCGGAGGCGTCGGCGGTCACGTACGGCAGGTTGAACTCGGTCTGCTGCGACGAGGACAGCTCGATCTTCGCCTTCTCCGCGGCTTCCTTCAGGCGCTGCAGCGCGAGCACGTCCTTCGACAGGTCGACGCCCTGGTCCTTCCTGAATTCGGTGACGATGTAGTCGATCAGGCGCTGGTCGAAGTCCTCGCCGCCGAGAAAGGTATCGCCGTTGGTGGACAGCACCTCGAACTGCATTTCACCCTCGACGTCGGCAATCTCGATGATCGAGATGTCGAAGGTGCCGCCGCCCAGGTCGTAGACCGCGATCTTGCGGTCGCCCTTTTCCTGCTTGTCGAGACCGAAGGCGAGCGCGGCGGCCGTCGGCTCGTTGATGATGCGCTTGACTTCCAGCCCGGCGATGCGGCCCGCGTCCTTGGTCGCCTGGCGCTGCGAGTCGTTGAAGTACGCCGGCACGGTGATCACCGCCTCGCTCACTTCCTCGCCGAGGTAGTCCTCGGCGGTCTTCTTCATCTTGCGCAGCACGTCGGCCGAGACCTGCTGCGGCGCGATCTTCTTGCCGCGCACTTCGACCCAGGCGTCGCCGTTGTCCGCCTTGACGATGCGGAAAGGCATCAGGCTGATGTCTTTCTGCACCTCTTTTTCCTCGAAACGCCGGCCGATCAGGCGCTTGACGGCATAAAGGGTGTTCTTGGCGTTGGTGACGGCCTGGCGCTTCGCCGGCGCGCCGACCAGCGTTTCGTCGTCCTCGGTGTAGGCGACCACGGAAGGGGTCGTCCGCGCGCCCTCGGAGTTCTCGATGACCTTCGGCTTGCCGCCCTCCATGATGGCGACGCAGGAGTTGGTCGTGCCCAGGTCGATGCCGATGATCTTTGACATGTGTCAGGTCCTTGAAGGTTGATCTAAGCCTGTGTCGGATATGGGGTTTCCGCCGCCGTTTTCAACCTTGGGGGGGCGTTCCCCCGGCGGCTTCCCGGGCTTTCGCCACGGTCACCAGGGCAGGTCGGACCACGCGCTCGTTCAGGACGTAGCCCTTTTGCATCACGGCCACGATGGTGTTGGGCTCGGCCGGGGCCTCGACCGCCGCCATCGCCTGATGGCGGTGCGGGTCGAAGCGTGCGCCCGGCGCCGGTGCCACTTCGGCCACGTTCGCGCGCTCGAGGGCCGTGCGCAGGAGCCTGAGGGTCAGCTGGACGCCGCTGCGAAGGGAATCCGCGGTCGCATGGCCCGCGTCCAAAGCGGCCTCCAGGCTGTCGATCACCGGCAGCAGGTCGTCGACGAAGCGCTCGATCGCGAACTTGCGCGCCTGCGCGACGTCGGCCTGGGCGCGCTTGCGCGCATTCTCGGCATCGGCCAGGGCCCGCAGCCAGGCCTGGTGCTGCTCTTCGATCTTGGCTTGCGCCTCGGCGAGCAGTGCGTCCAGCGGCCTCGGCTCGGGCTCGGGCGCGAGCGCATCGGTCTGCGGCGCTTGGCTTGTTGCGGGGTCGTCTGCCATGGCGGAAGGATTCAGGAATCGGTCGCTATTTCAACGAGCTTCAATGGGGGCACATCCGGCCACTTCAAGGGGCCTGCCGCAGACT
>SCUH01000344.1 GCA_004298295.1 Betaproteobacteria bacterium
TCGTCATGGGCGCCTACGGCCACTCGCGCCTGCGCGAGCTGGTGCTCGGCGGCGTCACGCGCACGCTGCTCGACACCATGACCGTGCCGGTGCTGATGTCGCATTGAACGCGCCCTTCACTCCGGCCGCGCTGCAGCCCTACCTCGAGGCGCTGCACGGCGCCGCCGTGCAGGCGGTTCAGGTATCGGCGCTGGGAGGCGGCGCACCCGGCGACAAAGGCTACGGCTATGGCATTCCGCTGCGCGTCGATTACCGGCTCGCGGGCGAAGTGCGCAGCGCGGTGCTGGAGACGGTGCGCGCCGGGCCGTTCGGCCACGAACACCGGTCGGACCGCGCGCAGGCGCTGCTCTGGGCGCACGATGCTTTCGCGCGACTGCCGCGCCACGTGCGCTCGCTCGACGTCGGCGCGGTGCGCGCCGACGGCACGCTGGTGGCGCTCGGCAAGGCGGAAGAGTTCTTCATCGTCACCGCGTTCGTCCCGGGCCGCGAATACGCGGGCGACCTGCAGCGCCTGCGCGATGGCGCACCGCTCGCGGCGCTCGATCGCGCGCGGGCCGACGCGCTGTGCGATTACCTCGTCGAGATTCACGCCCGGCCCGGGCCCGACGCGGGTCTTTACGCGCGCCGCATCCGCGAACTCGTAGGCCACGGCGAGTGCATTTTCGGCATCGCCGACAGCTATCCGCTGCCCTGCGGATTCATCACCGCGCCGCTGCTGCAGTCGATCGAAGAGCGCTGCGTGGCCTGGCGCTGGAAGCTGAAGGCGCGCGCCCACCGCCTGCGCCAGGTGCACGGCGACTTCCATCCCTGGAATCTCCTGTTCCGCGACGGCGTCGATTTCACCGCGCTCGACCGCTCGCGCGGCGAATGGGGCGAACCGGCCGACGATCTCGCCTGCCTGACGCTGAACTATCTGTTCTTCTCCCTGCAGCGCCACGGCCGGCTCGAAGGCGCGTTCGAGACGCTTTTCCTGCGCTTCTGGGAGCGCTACCTCGAGCGCAGCGGCGACGCGGAAATGCCGGAGGTGATCGCGCCCTTTTACGCCTTTCGCGCGCTGGTGGTCGCGAGCCCGGTCTGGTATCCGACGCTCGACGAGGCGGTGCGCCGAAGATTGTTCGATTTCCTGCAGGCCGTGCTCGGCGAAGCGCGTTTCGAGCCGCATCGCGTCAACGCCTATTGCGGGGCCTGAGCGTGGCGGCGTTCGCCGTTTGGCTCACCGGCCTGCCGGCCTCGGGCAAGAGCGCCATCGCGCGCGCGCTGCTCGAGCGGCTGCAGGCCCGCGGCATCGACTGCGCAGTCCTCGAATCCGACGTCCTGCGCACTCTCATCACGCCGCGGCCCCGCTACGACGCGGCCGAGCGCGAACTGTTCTACGCCGCAATGGCGCAGCTCGGCGAGTTCCTGGTGCAGCGCGGCGTGCCGGTGGTGTTCGACGCCACGGCGAACCGGCGCAGCTATCGCGACGCGGCGCGCCGCCGCATTGCGCGCTTTGCCGAAGTGTTCGTCGATTGCCCGCTCGAAACCTGCCAGGCGCGCGATCCCAAGGGCCTGTACCGGCACGCGCGCGAGGGACGCTCGAGCACGCTGCCGGGCGCGCAAACGGATTACGAAGCACCGCTGCAGCCGGAGCTGGTCGTGCACGGCGACCGCGGCAACCCGGCTGACGCGGCGCGCGAGGTCGAGGCGCTGCTCGAGCGCCGTGGCTGGCTCGCGCCAACGCCGGATTGACACACGTCAACACGGAAATTTCGGAACGTGATTCGCTAGCGGCATGTATCGGATCCGCTTGCATGGACGCGGCGGACAGGGCATCAAGACCGGCAGCCGCATTCTCGGGAGCGCGTTCTTTGGCGCCGGCTTCGAAGTGCAGGATGCTCCGGTGTACGGTGCCGAACGGCGCGGTGCCTCGATGGCCGCGCACGTGCGTGCGGCGCGCTCCCCGATCCGCGAACGCGGCGTGATCACGCGGCCGGACCTGGTCGCGCTCGCCGATGAAACGCTGCTGCAGGTGCCGGCGGCGAACGTGTTGTCCGGCGTGGGTCCGGACAGCGTGCTGCTGCTGCACGGCAACGGTGACGCCGAGACCTGGCGCGCAAGGCTCGCGTTCAGCGGCACCGTGGTGGTGCTGCCCGCCGCGGGCGAGCACGCCGAAGCGGAGCTGGGCGGTGCCCGCTGCGCGGGCGCCGCGGCACGGCTCGCCGGCGTCATCTCGCGACAGCAGCTCATGGCCGCGATCGCGCAGGAACTGGCGTCGCTCGGACCCAGCGCCACGGAGACGACGACGGCGCAGGCGCTTGCCGCCTACGACGCCGTTGCGCGGCATGCGGGCGTGCTGCGCGAGAGCAGACCCGCGGCCGCAGTCGCTTTCGCGGCACCGGAGTGGATCGACCTGCCACTCGAATCCGCCCGCATCGCGGCGCCCGATATCTTTGCGGCCGCGACCAGCGTCGAAATGCGCACCGGGCTGTGGCGCACGATGCGCCCCGAGATCGACTACGCGCACTGCAACCGTTGCGCCTGGATCTGCTCGACGCTGTGCCCGGACAGCGCGATCCGCGTGCTGGCGGACCGCAGCCCGGAGATCGATCTCGAGCATTGCAAGGGCTGCATGATCTGCGTCAGCGTGTGCCCGCCGCACGCGATCCGGGCCCTGCCGGAGCGCGCGGCGCGAGCGCGCGAATTGGCGGCGGCGCCATGAGACGACTGCTCACCGGCAACGCCGCGGCCGCGTGGGGCGCGCGCCTGGCGCGCGCCGACTACGTGCCCGCCTTCCCGATCACCCCGCAGACCGAGATCATCGAGCTGCTGGCGCAGTGGTTCGATTCCGGCGAGCTGCGCGGACGGTTGACGCTGCTCGAATCCGAACATTCCATGCTCACCGCCGCGGCGGCGGCCGCGGCCACCGGCGTGCGCGTGTTCACCGCCACCTCGAGCCAGGGCCTGCTCTACGCGATGGAGATGCTGTACACCGTGCCGGGCTGGCGCGCGCCGTTCGTGCTCGTCAACGTGTCGCGCGGCCTGGCGAGCCCGATCACGCTGGAATCGGACCACAACGACGTGCTCGCCGCGCGCGATTCCGGGTTCCTGCAGTTCCACTGCGCGAGCTGCCAGGAGGTCGTCGATTCGGTCCTGCTTGCCTACCGGCTCGCCGAGGACCCGCGGGTGCGGCTGCCCGCCATCGTCAACCTGGACGGATTTCACCTGTCGTTCACGCGCGAGCCGGTCGACCTGCCCACGGCCGAAGCGGCGGCCGCCTTCCTGCCGCCGTTCGAGTCGCACGGCATCGGGTTTCGCGCCAGCCGGCCGGTCAGCCAGGCGGTGGCCGTGCTCGGCGGCTCGGCCTATTCCTACTTCCGCTACGAAACGCATCTCGCCGCCGAGCAGGCGCTGGCGGCGCACGGCGCGATCGCCGCAGAGTTCGCGCAACGCTTCGGGCGCCCGCATGAAGCGGTCGAGCGCTATCGCAGCGACGACGCCGAGATCGTGTTCTTCATGATCGGCGCCTTCGCCACCAAGGCCATGGACGCCGTGGACCGGCTGCGCGAGGCCGGCGTTGCTGCGGGGCTGGTCAGGCCGCGGCTGCTGCGCCCCTACCCGGCTGCGGACCTGCAGCGCGCGCTCGCCGGAAGGCGCGCCGTCGCCGTGATCGACCAGAATCTTTCCGTGGGCAAAGGCGGGGTGCTGCACGGCGAACTGGCGTCGGTCCTGTACGGGCAGCCCGACGCGCCGCTCCTGGCCAGTTACGTCGGCGGGCTCGGCGGCCGCGACATCAGCGCCGAGGAATTTTTCCAGATCGCGCGCGAGTTGCAGGACGCCGTGCTCGCGGGGCGCGTGCCGCCGCCGCGGCTCTTGTACACGGCAGGCGAGTTGCGCCAGATGCGCAATCTGCAGGCGATCGCCGCCGCGCCCGGCATTGCGGGAGCCCGTGCATGAACCCGGCGCTCCGGCGCATGAAGGATCTGCCATCGACGCACCTGCTCGGCGCCGGCAGCGCGATGTGCGCCGGCTGCGGTGGACTCTTGGCGCTGCACGAGATCTACGACCTGCTCGGCGCGCGCACCGTGTTCGTCAATGCCGCGAGCTGCATGACGCTGCTGGCGAGCTATCCCTTCACGCCGTTTCGCGGCTCGTGGCTCTATACCGCGATGGCCTCGGCACCGGCAGGCGCGCAAGGCGTGCGCGATGCGCTCGACATCCTCATCGGGCAGGGGCGCCTGCCGCCGGAGGAAGACCTGACGGCCGTCGCGCTGACGGGCGACGGTGCGGCGACCGGCATCGGTCTTTCGGCGACCTCGGGCGCGATCGATCGCGGGCTCGACTTCATCTACCTTTGCTACGACAACGAAGGCTACGGCAACACCGGGCAGCAAAGCTCGCCCGCGACGCCGTTGGGCGCCCGCACCGCGACCAGCGGCGGCGCTCACGGTCATGCTGCAAGCAAGAAGGACCTGTTCGCGATCTGGGTCGCGCACCGTCCCGTCTACGCCGCCACCGTGGTCGGCGCCGATCCGCTCGATCTCGCGAGGAAAATCGACAAGGCGCGCGCGCTGACGGGTCCGCGGCTGATCCATGCGCTCGCGCCCTGCCCGCCGGGCTGGAGTTTCGATCCCGCCGAGGCGGTGGAGATCGGCCGTCTCGCCGTGAAGACCGGGGTCTGGCCACTGAAGGAATACGTCGACGGCAAAGTGGTGCATACGCACGTGCCGCATCCGCGCCTGCCGGTCGAGGAATACCTGAAGCGGCAGGGACGCTTCCGCCATCTGTTCGAGCCCGAACGCGACGTCCAGGTGCTGGCGCGGATCCAGTCGCAGGTCGATGCCTACTGGGCCGAGGTCTGCGCATGAGGCTCGTGCGCAGCTACTGCCACCGCGGCGGCGAGGTGCCCCTGCTCGGCGACACCATCCCGGCGCGCATCGGCGCCATCGCGGCGCGCTTCGCGCAGCGCGAGGCGGTGGTCAGCGTGCATCAGCGACGGCGCCTCACTTACGCCGCGCTGGCGCATGCGGTGGATCGCCTGGCGAGAGGACTGCTGGGGCTCGGATTCCGGCGCGGCGAGCGCGTCGGCGTCTGGTCGACCGACAACATCGAGTGGCTGCTGCTGCAGCTGGCGACCGCGCGCATCGGCGTGGTGCTGGTGAACATCAATCCGGCCAACCGCGTGCGCGAGCTGGCACATGCGCTGCAACGCGCCGAGGTTCAGGCACTGTTTGCGATTCCGGCATTCCGTTCGAGCGACTACGTCGCGATGCTGCTCGAACTGCTGCCGGAACTGCGGACGGCTGCGCCCGATTCGCTGACCGGCAAGTCGCTGCCGCAGTTGCGCCGCGTGGTCCTGGTCGATCCGGCGCGGCTGGACGCGACGGCGCGCCCGCACGGGGGATTCACGCTCTGGCAGGAAGTGCTGGCGGCTGCGGACACGGTCAGCAGCGGCGCACTGGAGCAGACGAGCGACGCGCTCGATCGCGACGATCCGATCAACATCCAGTACACCTCGGGCACCACCGGCTTTCCGAAGGCCGTGGTCCTCACGCATCACAACCTTCTCAACAACGCCTGGTTCGCGGCGCAGGCGATGAACCTCGGCGAGAGCGACCGGCTGGCCGTGCCGGTTCCCTTCTATCACTGCTTCGGCATGGTGCTCGCGAATCTCGCCTGCCTCTCGGTCGGCGCGTGCCTCGTGATTCCGGCCGAGCACTTCGACCCGCTCGCCACGCTGCAGGCGGTGCAGGCCGAGCGCTGCACCGCGATCCATGGCGTGCCGACGATGTTCATCGCGCAGCTCGAGCACCCGCAATTCCGCGACTTCGACCTTGCCACGCTGCGCACCGGCATCATGGCGGGCGCGCCCTGTCCGCCGGCGCTCATGCGACGCGTGATGGACGAAATGCACCTGCCGGAAATCCTGATCGGCTACGGCGAGACCGAGGCGAGCCCCCTGACCCATCTCACCGCGCGCGGCGACAGCCTGGAGCGGCGCACCGAAACCGTAGGCAGCAACCTCCCCCACCAGGAGGTCAAGGTGGTGCACCTCAAGACCGGCGCGACGCAGCCGGTGGGTGAAGCCGGCGAGCTGTGCTTTCGCGGCTACCACGTGATGCGCGGCTACTACGGCGACGCCGAGGCCAACCGCAAGACGATCGATCCGCAAGGCTGGCTGCATTCGGGCGACCTCGGCACGATGGATGCCGACGGTTACGTGCGCATCACCGGGCGGCTCAAGGAGATGATCGACCGCGGCGGCGAGAAGATTTTTCCGGCCGAAATCGAGGAATTCCTCTTCGGCCACCCGAAGATCGCGCAGGTCGCGGTGTTCGGTGTCCCCGATCCGCACTACGGCGAAGCAGTGATGGCGTGGATCCAGTTGAAGGCCGGCGAGGCGGCCACTGCAGAAGAGATCCGCGCCTACTGCAGCGGCCGCATCGCGCATTACAAGGTCCCGCGCCACATCCGCTTCGTGGACGAATTCCCGATGACGGTGACGGGCAAGCTGCAGAAGTACCGCATGCGCGAAATCGCCGCCGACGCGTTGCAGGGATCCGCGCCGGGATGAAACGCGGCCGGCTATCGCGGGCGTCCGGGCCGGCGATAGACGACGTGATACACCAGGGCGACCAGCACGCTGCCGCCGACCAGATTGCCGGCGATCACCGGGACCAGATTGCGCGCCAGACCGAGCAGGCCGATCGCCTCGCCGCCGGGCGGCAGCGCCGCGCCCGAGGCCTTGAGCAGCATCGCGAGCGGGATCAGGTACATGTTGGCGATCGAATGCTCGAACCCGGCGGCGATGAACGCCGAGACCGGAAAAACCACCGCCACCAGCTTGTCGACCACGCTGCGCCCGGCAAAGGTCATCCACACCGCCATGCACACGAGCACGTTGCACAGCACGCCGCGCCAGAACGCCGTCCAGAACGGCAGCGACGACTTGGCCGCGGCGACCTCGAGATAGGCGCGGCCGACCGCGCCGCCGTTCATCGAGCCGTGGTCGGAAAGGAACACGATCAACGCCAGCCCCGCGGCGCCGGCGAAATTCGCGGCGCAGACCACGAACCAGTTGCGCAGCACCTCGCCGGTGGTGATCCGGCCGTCGGCCCAGGCCATGGCGAGCAGATTGTTGCCGGTGAACAGTTCCGCGCCCGCGACCGCGACCAGCAGCAGGCCGAGCGAGAAGCACACCCCTCCGAGCACGCGCGCCGCGGCGAAGCCCAGGTCCGGGTCGCTGATGACGAGGACGAAATACAGCGCGCCGAGCCCGATGAACGCGCCGGCCAGCAGGCCCAGCATCGCGGTCGAGAGCAGCGGCAGGCGCGCCTTCGCCAAGCCGACGTTCTCGACGCGCGCCGCGATTTCCTGCGGCGAGTAGGCGTCGAAGCCGAGGATTTCCCCCATTGCGCCCTCATCCTCGTCCAGGGCGTCGCCGGGCGGTTTGATTTCCATCAATCGCGCAACCACGCGCGGTGTGCATATAATGAGCCGTCATGACACGAGCCAAGAAAGCGAAGCCCCGCCGCATCAGGAAGGCGGCTCCCCCTGACGAACTGCGCGTCAATTTCGTCGAGCGCCCCGACGGCGTGTACTGGCAGAGCCGGGGCGGCGGCAAGGAATACGGTCCGTTCGCGACCCTGGCCGATGCCGAAGCCGACGCGTTGACGCTCGAGGTGACGGAATACGAGCCTGGCGAATCGGTCACGGAAGCCGAGTCCGAGATCGGCATCGCCGAATGGGTCGATCCGGATACGGGCGCACCCGCCGAAGAATCGGTGCCGCGCATCGAGGATCACTGATCGGGGCGGCCCCGCCTCACTGCCGCAGCACGCACTTGGCGTAGAGGTCCGCAAACGCGCCCTGCGGGTCGTATTTGCGTTTCAGCCGGCGGTAGGCGTCGCCGCCGTAACAGTTCCAGAATTCTTCCCGCGGAAAGTAGCTGTCCGAGTACAGCGACTTGATTCCGCCCAGCTCCAGCACCTTGCGTTCCACCCGGCGGTTGAAATGTCCCGCTGCGTGCCGCTCGCGCGTGCGCAGCACGTCCCAGAAGCCGAAGTTCAGGTACCACGGCGCCGGCGTCGGATAGAGGCAGAAGCGCCCGGCCCCGGGGCGCGGGCCGAGCGGACAGATCCATAGCGGCCAGATGCCGATCTCGCGCGCATAGAAGCCGAAGAACTCCGCGGCCCGCGGCAGCGGGATGTCGACGTCCTGAATCACCGACTCGGCGTGCAGTCCGCGCAGACGGTCGAGCGCGCGCGTCAGTCCGAGCCGGCTGTTCCAGCGCATGAGCCGCGCGTAGGTCTTCGAGCCCAGGCGCCGCCGCCCGTACACCCGGCGCAGCCACGGCTGCTGCGCACCCAGGTTCTTCGAGCACCAGAACCAGTCCGTGTCCCAGCGCCAGAGGAAATCATGCGTCGTCAGCCAGTCCTCGCGCTTTTGCGCGATCGAGCGATAGTAGATGTGTTCGTAACCGTAGTCGCTCGTGAAAGGAGCGCGCGACACGAAGCGCCCGAGGCTGAGGTACAGACGTTCGGGCGAGAACACCGTGGCATCGACAAAATCCGCGTCGCCCGCCCGGCAGGAACGCTCCAGCGCGGCGAAGAAAGCGCCGGCGTCGGTGAACGCGACATGCTCCAGGCGCACGTAGGGCAGCACCGGCACCGCCTTCGCCTTGACGCGCAAGGCATAGCCCAGCGTGCCATAGGAATTGGGAAAACCGAAAAACAGGTCGGCGTGGGCGTTGTCGCGCGTGCACAGGAGAATGCTGCCGTCGGCCGCCAGCACTTCGAGCTCGGATACCGTCTCATGCACCAGGCCGTAGCGGTGTGACGAGGCTTCGATCCCGACGCCGGCCACGGCACCGCCCAGCGTGATCGTCTTGAGCTGGGGCACCACCGCCGGCATGACCCCGCGCGCGAGGCAAACGTCGACCAGATGCTCGTAGCTGACCATGCCTTCGGCCTCGAGCCATCCCTCCTCCGGGTCTACGCCGAGGACCTCGCTGAAGGCCCGTACGTCGAGCCTGCGGCGCGGCGCGCCCGCGCGGTCGCGAAACAGGTTCGACGCATCCTTCTCCAGGCGTACCGGGGCGCCGGCGCTGCGCAGGCTCTGCGCGAGCGCTTCGCACTTGGCCGCGTGGAGCGCGTTCACGTGTAGAGGAACCCCCGGCTCATCGGATAGCGGCCGCCCGCGAGATTGCCCCTGGAAAATACGATCTGGAACAGGTAGGTCCGGCCCTGCGGCGCGCGGAACATCTCGGCGCAGCCGTAGAGGTAGGCGCGCCAGACGCGCCGGAAGCGTTCGTCGAAGCCGCGCGGATCGAGCGCGTGGATGCGCTCCCAGTTGCGCTCAAAGCGCTCGGCCCAGGCATCGAGCGTCAGCGCATAGTGGCGGCGCAGGTTCTCGACGTCGATCACTTCCAGCCCGGCGCGCTCCATCTCCTGCAGCACCTGGGCCAGTCCCGGAATCCAGCCGCCGGGAAAGACGTGCTTGCGGATGAAGAACTCGGTGTCGAACTCGCCCACATGACCGATGAAATGCAGCACGCCCAGGCCACCGGGCTTGAGGAAGCGCGCATGGGCGCGCACCACCTCGGCCAGCTGGTCGCGGCCGGCATGCTCCAGGGCGCCGATGGACACGACCTTGTCGTACTCGCGCCGCGCGTCGCGGAAGTCGGTGTCGACGACGTCCAGTTCGGCGCCCAGGCCGCGGCGCCCGATCTCGGCGCGCACCGCCTCGACCTGCTCGGTAGCGGTGTTGATTCCGGTGACGCGCGCACCGAATTGCTCGCGCGCGCGGAACATGAAGCCGCCGAAGCCGCAGCCGATGTCCACCACCTCGTCGCGCGGCGCGAGCAGCAGCTTGCGGCAGACATGGTCGATCTTGTTGGCCTGCGCGTCCTCCAGCGATCGCGTGCCCTCGCGCCAGTAGCCGCAGGTGTACATCATGAGAGGCTGGTCCAGCCAGAGGCGGTAGAACGGCTCGCCCAGTCCGTAGTGGAAGCGCGCGTTGCGCTTGGCCTGCGCCCAGGAAGCATTGGAGAAGCGCCATTCGTGCCAGCGGTTGCGCAGACGCACCAGCGCGCCGGGTCGGTCCAGGCCGCCGCGCACGCCGAAGGCGAACGCGCGCGCGAGATCGCCTTCGACTTCGAGTTCGCCGCAGAAATACGATTCGAGCAGCCCGATGTGCCCGAAGAGGGCGACGCGCAGCTCTGCGCGACGGCTGCGGAAGACGAACGTGAACTCGGGCTCTCCGGCGGCGGTGCGGAACCCGCCGCCGCGCGCGAAGCGGACCGCGAGCGGCACGCGGCTGCGTTCCGCCGCGTCGCGCAACACCGCCTCCTGCTGAAATGGCATGGTCTGCGTCCTCTCGGGCTTGGCGCCCGCTGGCGCTGCCCTACGCTCTGCCGATCGCCGCGCGCGTGCTTGCGCCAGATCAAGACCCCTGGCGCCGATCCGGTATCTACTCCTGCATACAGTAAAGCCTTGTCACTCCATGTTGTCCAGCGAAACGGCCTAGACCAGGAGGTTCGCCATGTCTGTCGCCAAAGTCATCGAGATCAGCGCCGAATCCAGCAAGAGCTTCGAGGATGCGGTCAACGACGGCATCAAGCAGGCATCGAAGTCGGTGCACGGCATCAAAAGCGCCTGGATCAACGGCCAGCAGGCGATCGTCGACAAGAACAAGGTCACCCGCTACCGGGTCGACATGAAGGTCAGCTTCGTCGTCGATTGAGCAGGCGCCGCAACTCGGACAGCGGCCGCGCGTTGAGCACGTCGCCGCGTTCGAGCCAGCCGCGGCGCGCCTGGCCGACGCCGCCGGCGAGCACGTCGAAGCCATCGGCCGCGTGGGCGTCCGAGTTGATGCAGACCTGGGCGCCCTCGTCCTTGGCCATGCGGCAGTGGACATCGCTCAGGTCGAGCCGGTCCGGTTGCGCGTTCAGCTCCAGGCACACGCCCCGCGCGCGTGCCTTGCGGATCACTGCCTGCATGTCGACGTCGTAGGGGTCGCGCTCGTCGATCAGGCGTCCTGACGGGTGCGCGAGCAGGCGCACCAGCGGATGATCGAGCGCGCGCAGGATACGCTCGGTCTGGCGTGCGCGCGGCAGATTGAAGCGGCCGTGCACTGCCGCCACCACCACTTCGAGCCGGGATAGGATCGAATCCGGCAGGTCGAGGCTGCCGTCCTCGAGGATATCCACCTCGATGCCCTTGAGCAGCGTGATGCCCTGCAGCTCGCGGTTGAGCCGCTCGATCTCGTCGATCTGCTTCGCAAGCCGCGCCGCGTCCAGGCCGTGCACCAGGGTCTCGCGTTGCGAATGGTCGGTGATCGCGAGGTATTGCAGGCCGCGCGCTTTCGCCGCGAGCGCCATCTCGCGCACCGTATTGCGCCCGTCCGTCGCCCGGGTGTGGACGTGCAGATCGCCGCGCAGATCACCCAGCTCCACCAGGCGCGGCAGCGCGCCGCGCCGCGCCGCCTCGATCTCGCCCTGGTCTTCGCGCAACTCGGGCGGGATCCAGGGCAGCTCGAGCGCCGCGTAGACCGAAGCTTCCGTATCGCCCGCAATACGCTGCGAACCGCGAAACACGCCGTACTCGTTCACCTTCAGGCCACGCTCCTGCGCGATGCGGCGCAGCGCGATGTTGTGCGCTTTCGAGCCGGTGAAGTAGTGCAGCGCCGCGCCGAAACTCTCGGCAGGCACCACGCGCAGGTCTGCCTGGATGCCCGAGGCGAGCCGCACGCCCGCCTTCGTATCGCCGCTGGCGAGCACCTCCCGGACTTCCGCGTAGGCGGTGAAGCGCTCGATCACCCGATTGCGCGGCTGCGCCGCAACCAGGAAATCGAGGTCGCCCACCGTCTCCTTCATGCGGCGATAGCTCCCCGCCACC
>SCUH01000345.1 GCA_004298295.1 Betaproteobacteria bacterium
CTGGTTGGCGCGCACCAGGTGGTCGTAGACGTCGCGGAAGTACTCGCCCAGGCCGGCGCAGGCGTGCGGCACGCGCCCGCCGGTGAGCTTGCCGGTGGCCTCCAGCAGCGGGCCGGCGGCGTGTTTCAGCGTCATCAGCTTCTGCTTCACCCAGTACAGCGCCTCGATGTTGGCGCGCGCCGAGGCCTTGGGCGAGAAGATGCGTTCCTCGATCTGCTCGAGCTCGGTCTCGAGCGCGTCGATCAGCGGGAAATAGCGGTCCACCACGGCGTCCATCAGGGCGTAGAGCACGTAGCCCGGGCCGTGTCGCAGCAGCTCGGGCTCGCGCTCGCAGCGCGTGCGCACGTCGTGGAAGCCGCGCTCGGCGCGGCTGCGCACCGAGACCGCGTAATTGGGCCCGATGAAGATCGACACCTCGCCCACGCGCAGTTCCTCGCCCGCCGGCTCGATCATGTGGAGCACGATGAAAAGCTCGTCGCCGTACTCCTCGATCTTGGGGCGCTGGTGACCGTGGCGCGCGTCCTCCACTGCGAGCGGGTGCAGGTCGAATTCGTCCTGCAGCTCGGTGAGTTCCTCCTCGTTCGGATCGGTGAGCGCGACCCAGATGAAGCAGTCGGGGCGATCGAGGTACTTGCGGATGTCGCGGCGCTCGACGTCCGCGAGCTTGCGGCCTTCCTGGTACGCGACGCAGTTGACGAGCATGCGGCCGGGGTCAGAGTAACTTTTTCTGGCGCGATGTTACTCTGGATACAATTGCGGGGCGGAGAAAAGTGACTCTGACCCCAATCGACGCCATGCCGCAACTCAGCCGCCGCGCCGCATCGCTCGGCACCGAAAACGCCTTCGTCGTGCTCGCCGAAGTGAACGAGCTGGCGCGCCAGGGCAGGGACATCATCAGCTTCTGCATCGGCCAGCCCGACTTCCCCGCGCCGCTCAACGTGCAGGAGGCGGCGATCCGCGCGGTGCGCGAGGGCAAGCACGGCTATACGCCGTCGGCGGGCATCGACCCGCTGCGCGCGGCGGCGGCGAAGTACCTGGCGGGGATGCGCGGCGG
The DNA here is from genome assembly GCA_004298295.1 of Betaproteobacteria bacterium. Lineage (GTDB taxonomy): Bacteria > Pseudomonadota > Gammaproteobacteria > Burkholderiales > SG8-39 > 2-02-FULL-66-14. The sequence continues at coordinate 1,055 of SCUH01000345.1, forward strand.
CCTGCCGATCCGGCTGCAGGACGTGGTGGTCGGTGCCGGCGCGAAGCCCTTCATCGCCTACGCCATTCTCTCGACCACCGATCATGGCGCGGGCGACGAGGTGATCTACCCCAACCCGGGCTTTCCGATCTACGAATCGCAGATCGTCGCCTGCGGCGCGGTGCCGGTGCCGGTCCACCTGCGCGAGGCGCGCGACTTCGCCTTCGACCCGGCGGCACTGGAAGAACTGATCACGCCGAAGACCCGGCTGCTGATCCTCAACTATCCGCACAACCCGACCGGGGGCCTGCTCGGGCGCAATGAGCTGGAGGCGATCGCGGCGATCCTGCGCCGGCACCCGCAGATATGGGTCTACGCCGACGAGATCTATTCGCGGCTGTGCTACACGGGCGAGTTCTTCTCGATCGCGCAACTGCCCGGCATGTACGAACGCACCATCATCTCGGACGGCGCCTCGAAGACCTGGGCCATGACCGGCTGGCGCATCGGCTTCACCTCGAACCCGGTCCTCGCGCCGGTGTTCACGCGCTGGATCACCAACACCGATTCCTGCGCCTCGCAGATCTCGCAGTGGGCCGCGCTCGAGGCGATCAATGGACCGCAGGACGCGGCCGATGCGATGAAGCAGAGCTTCCTCGAGCGGCGCGACCTGATCGTGGGGCTGCTGAACGGTGTTCCGGGGGTCAGCTGCCGCCTGCCGGGCGGGGCGTTCTATGCCTGGCCCAATGTCACCGAGGCCTGCCGCAGGATCGGCGCTGCCGACTCGGAAGTGTTCCGCAAGCGCCTGCTGCACGAGGCCGGCGTGGCGCTGCTCGCCGATATCCATTTCGGCTCGCGTGTGCCGGGCGAGGGGCAGCACGTGCGGTTTTCCTATGCCGCGTCCAATCAGGCCATCGAGAGGGGGGTGGCGCGCATGGCCGATTTCATCCGCAAGAACGCACGCGCAGCGTGAGCGCCTGGAAACCCAGCGTCACCGTCGCCGCGATCATCGAGCGCGACGGGCGTTTCCTCTTCGTCGAGGAGCATGCCGACGGCCGGCGCGTGCTGAACCAGCCCGCGGGGCACCTCGATCCGGGCGAAAGCCTGGTCGCGGCCTGCGCGCGCGAGGTGATGGAGGAGACCGCCCACCGCTTCACGCCCGAAGCGCTGGTCGGCGTCTACCGCTGGCACCACGCGGCGCGGGACGTGACCTTCCTGCGATTCGCGTTCCGCGGCCGGCTCGAGGGCGTCGAGACCGGGCGCGCGCTCGACCCGGAGATCATCGCCCTGCACTGGCTGACGCCCGGGGAACTGGCCGAGCGCGCGGCGTTGCACCGCTCGCCGCTGGTGCAGCGCTGCCTGGAGGATTTTCTCGCCGGCAGGCACTTCCCGCTCGAGGTCCTGTCGAAGGACTTTTCCTAGGATCCGGTCGTGGCGGAACGCGTCGTCGTGGGCCTGTCGGGAGGGGTGGATTCCTCCGTTGCCGCGCTGTTGCTGAAACGCGAGGGCTACGACGTCGTCGGCCTGTTCATGAAGAACTGGGAGGACGACGACGATGACGAATACTGCTCCACGCGCCAGGACCTGATCGATGCCGCGGCCGCCGCGGAGGTCATCGGCATTCCGCTCGAAGCGGTCAATTTCGCGGTGCAATACAAGGACCGGGTGTTCGCCGAATTCCTGCGCGAATACGGCGCCGGCCGCACGCCCAACCCGGACGTGCTGTGCAATGCCGAGATCAAGTTCAAGGCCTTCCTCGATCACGCCATGCGGCTCGGCGCGACGCGCATCGCCACCGGGCACTACGCACAGGTGCGCGGCGAACACGGCCGCTTCGCGCTGCTGCGCGGCGCCGACCCGGCGAAGGACCAGAGCTATTTCCTGCATCGCCTGACCCAGGCGCAGCTGGCGCGCGTGCTGTTCCCGGTCGGCCACCTGCTCAAGCGCGAGGTGCGGCGCATCGCACAGCAGGCCGGGCTGCCGAACCACGCCAAGAAGGATTCGACCGGCATCTGCTTCATCGGCGAGCGGCCGTTCCGCGAGTTCCTCAACCGCTACCTGCCGCGCGATCCGGGCCCGATCGTGACGCCCGAGGGTAGACGCATCGGCGAGCACGTCGGCCTCGCGTTCTACACCATCGGGCAGCGCAAGGGCATCGGCATCGGCGGCACCAAGGGCGGCGACGGCGAAGCCTGGTACGTCGCGGCGAAAGATCTCGGGAACAACACGCTGGTGGTGGTGCAGGGGCACGACCATCCGCTGTTGCTGAAACTCGCCCTGCAGGCGCAGGACGCGAGCTGGATCTCGGGGGAGATGCCCGAGGCGGGGTCGACGCATTCGGCGAAAACGCGCTATCGCCAGGCCGACTCGGCCTGCCGCGTGCTGCGCTCCGAGGACGCCGCGATCGCGCTCGAATTCGCGCAGCCGCAGTGGGCGGTGACGCCCGGGCAATCGGTGGTGCTGTACGACGCCGAGGTTTGCCTCGGCGGCGCGGTGATCGGCTGAGCCGGGCCGGCGGGGTTCAGGTCCTCGGCGCGGTCTCGGCGAACTCCGGACGTTCCATCAGCCGGCCGTAGTGGCGCACGAGGTTGGAATACCCGGCGCGCCAGTCCAGGCCGCCCGGCTTGCGGAAATCAAGCCAGCCGAGGCAGCAGCCGAGCGCGATGTCGGCCAGCGTGTAGCGGTCGCCATGGCACCAGTCCTCGGTCCCGAGGTCGGCATCGAGGCGCGCCAGTCCGCGCCGGACCCTCGCCATCTGCTTGGCGACCCAGTCCGCGCTTTGCTCGCTCTTCGGGCGCAGCGACTCGTAGCGCACCAGGAGCCCCGCATCGGTGACGCCATCGGCGAGCGCTTCCCAGCGCCGCACGGCAACGCGCTCGCGGTTGTTCTCCGGAATGAGGCGCGACGCCGGCGAGGCGTTGTCGAGGAATTCGACGATCACGCGCGAGTCGTAGAGCGCCGTGCCGTCGTCGAGCACGAGCGTGGGCACCTTGCCGAGCGGATTGTGTTCGTTCACCGGGTTTTCGACGGGGGCCACGTCCACCACTTCGAGGTCGCAGTCGATGTGCTTTTCGGCGAGCACGATGCGCACCTTGCGCGTGTAGGGACTGGCGAGCGAGGCGTACAGTTTCATCGGAGGGCGGGGTCAGAGTAACGCGGGCAGGGCGCGATCTTAACCGCGAATGCCCGCGCAGCGTTACTCTGACCCCAACGCCGTGTGGACGCGGTTGCGCAGGGCGGGAATTACGTCGTGCTCGAACCAGGGGTTGCGCCTGAGCCACAGGCGGTTGCGCGGGCTCGGATGGGGCAGGGGAAAGAACGCCGGCGCGTATTCGCGCCAGGCGTGCACGGTCCCCGCCAGGGTCTTCTTGCGACGCTCGCCGAGGTAGTAGGCCTGTGCGTACTGCCCGACGAGGAGCGTGAGGCGAATGCCCGGCAGCGCGGCGCGAAAGCGCGGCTGCCAGGTGGGGGCGCATTCGGGCCGCGGCGGCAGGTCGCCGCCCTTGCCGGTGCCCGGATAGCACAGGCCGGTCGGGATGATGGCGATGCGCGCGGCGTCGTAGAACGCCGCCCGGTCCATCGCGAGCCACGCGCGCAGACTGTCTCCCGATGGGTCGTTCCAGGGTATTCCGGTGCTGTGCACGCGCCGGCCGGGCGCCTGGCCGACGATCAGCAGGCGCGCGCCGGGCGCAGCGATGAACACCGGCCTGGGGCCAAGCGGCAGCTGCGCCTCGCACAAGCGGCACGCGCGCGCCTCTTCGATGATGTGCTGCAACATGCCCCACTATAATAGGGCCTATGGCCTCGCCGCTCACCGCGCTGTCACCGCTCGATGGGCGGTACGCCAAGTCGGTCGATCCGTTGCGCCCCTATTTCAGCGAGCATGCGCTCATCCGTTACCGGGTGCGCGTCGAACTGCGATGGCTGCAGGCGCTGGCCGCCGCGCCGGCGATTCGGGAATTGAAGCCCTTTTCCGCGGCCACCCGCCGGGCGCTGGCGCAGCTCGAGGCGGGTTTCAGCGTAGCGGACGGCGAGCGCATCAAGGTGATCGAGGCCGCGACCAATCACGACGTCAAGGCGATCGAGTACTGGCTGAAGGAAAAGCTCGCGCACAACCGCGAGATCGAACGCTCGCTCGAATTCATCCATTTCGCCTGCACCTCGGAGGACATCAACAACCTCGCCTACGCGCTGATGCTCGCGGAGTCGCGCGAGCGCGTCCTGCTGCCGAAGCTCGACGCGCTGATCGCGGCGCTGCGAGCGCTCGCCCGCCGCCACGCGGACCTGCCGATGCTCGCGCGCACGCACGGGCAGCCGGCTTCGCCCACCACGCTCGGCAAGGAGATCGCCAACGTGGTGCACCGCCTGCGGCGCGCGTGCCGCGCCATCGCCGCCGTCGCCATGCTCGGCAAGCTGAACGGCGCGGTGGGCAACTACAACGCCCATCTCGCCGCCTATCCCGAGCTCGACTGGCCGCGCTTCGCGCGGCGCTTCGTCGAGCGGCTGGGGCTCGAGTTCAATCCGTACACCACCCAGATCGAGCCGCATGACGCCTTCGCCGAGTTGTTCGACGCGTACGCGCGCGCCAACACGGTGCTGCTCGATCTGGACCGCGACCTCTGGGGCTATGTCGCGCTCGGTTATTTCCGCCAGCGGCCGGCGGCGGGGGAGGTCGGTTCCTCGACCATGCCGCACAAGGTCAACCCGATCGATTTCGAGAACTCCGAAGGCAATGTCGGCGTGGCGAACGCGCTGCTCAGGCACCTTGCCGACAAGCTGCCGGTGTCGCGCTGGCAGCGCGACCTGTCGGATTCGACCGCGCTCAGGAACGCCGGCAGCGCGCTCGGCCACACGCTGCTCGCGTATGCGGCCTGTCTGCGCGGCTTGGGCAAGCTGGAGGCCGATCCCGCGCGGCTCGCCGCCGACCTCGACGCCAACTGGGAGGTGCTCGCGGAAGCGGTGCAGCAGGTGATGCGTCGCTACGGCGTTCCCGATGCCTACGAGAAGCTGAAGACGCTCACCCGCGGCCGCCCCCTCGGGCGCGCGCAGCTCAACGCCTTCATCCGCGGTCTGAGAATCCCGGCGGGCGCCAAGCGCCGCCTGCTGGCGCTCACGCCGGCCGCTTACACGGGCCTCGCCGCCACGCTCGCGAAACGCATCTGACGCCGCGATGTTCTACGCGGCGACGATTTTCCTGTCATCGTTCCTGCTGTTCCTGGTGCAGCCGCTGCTCGCGCGCCTGATCCTGCCGTGGTTCGGCGGCACGGCCGCCGTGTGGACGACCTGCATGCTGTTTTTCCAGTCGATGCTGCTCGCGGGC
>SCUH01000346.1 GCA_004298295.1 Betaproteobacteria bacterium
CCTCGGCCGGCGTCCAGCGGTAGAGCAGCGCGTAGACCGGCAGCAGGAACCAGTCGAACTCGATCGTGGTGATCGCCTTGCCGAGGTCCGCGGGCCCCTGGCTGAGCGCCGGCTTGACGAGCGAGAGCACCACCAGGCTCAGGGTCAGCGTGAGCACGATCGGCCAGGGCGGCGTGGTGCGCGCGTGCGGCACGCGTTGCGTGTGCACCCACAGCAGCGCCAATGTCGCGAGCGGAATGCCGATGTGGATGAACGACAGCAGCGAGAACAGCCGGTCGTTCACCGCCGCGGGGAAGATGAAGTTGCGGATCAGCGTGCCGGCGAAGATCGGCACCGCGTCGAACCACTCCGCGGTGGCGATGACCACAAACTGCGCCACGCGATCCCAGGGCAGCATGTAACCGTTGATCCCTGCTGCATACACCATCCACAGCAGGATCACGCCGGTGAACCAGGAAAACCAGTGAAAGCCGCGATAGCGGTCGAAGGTCCAGTGGCGCACGAGGTGCAGCGCCATGGTCAGCACCACACCGTCGGAGGCATAGCGGTGCAGACTCCTCAGCACGCCGCCGACGTAGGGCTGGCCGTGGGTCAGGTATTCGACCGAGGCGTAGGCCTCCGCAACGCCCGTCTTGAAAAGGACGTAGAGGTAAAGCCCGCTCGCCACCACGACCCACATCAGCCAGTAGGAGATCGCGCCGAGGTAGTACAGTGGATTGAGGCGCTCGCCGAACGCGAGGTTGAACACGCCCTCGACGCGCAGGAAAAACCACTGCCCGAACCGGTGAATACGATCGATCACCCGCGCATCCTAGCGGCTGCGCGGGCAGCACCCCTTAACATGCGTCAACCGCTCGCGGCGGGCCGCTGCGTCCGGCGCCGGCGGCGCCACTCGAAGATCAGGACCGGAATGCCGACCAAAAAAATCGTCGCGCCGACGATGAGCTCGATCACCACGGCGTAGTTCACCCGGTAGCGGCCTGAGCTCGGATCATAGACCGTGCACAGCAGTTTCGCCTGCTCGAACAGTCCCGCGACATCGGCGAGCGGGCGCGGCGCATTCGCCAGCAGCTCGACGATCGGGCCGACGAATTGCGGTGCGGCGAAGGATTCGCCGTAGAGCTGGCGGTAGATGCGGCCGCCGGCGTCGACGATCGACGCCTGCAGCAGGTGATCGTACCCGGCGCTGGTCTGCTCATAGCTGAAACCGAAATCGCTCAGCAGCTGCGGCAGCGTTTCCGCGTCCGGCGTCAGGAACAGCCAGTTCGACGCCGTGACCCCCTGCTGCTTCGCGAACTGCTTCATCGCCTGCGGCGTGTCGAACGGCAGATTGAAACCGATGGTCGCGACGCGGAATTTGTCCGGGCCGACCGTGCGCTCCGCAGCGGCCACCGAGAGCGCGAGCGCCTTGGTGGTCGTCGGGCAGACCTGGAAGCAGCCGGTGTAGACGAAGTTCACCACCAGCGGCTGGCCGCGCAGCTGCGCGAGGCGCACGTCTCGCCCCCGGCTGTCGCGAAAGGCGTAGTCGCCGAGCTGGCGGCCGATCGCCGCCTGGCTCGAGCGCAGCGCCGCCTTCTCGTCCAGCGTCGCCTGCGCCGGGAGGGCCGTCGAAAACAGAAACAAAAGCATTGGGGTCAGAGTAAAACGGGCGAACGCCGTCAGGAAGCGCATGTCGTCGCCGTTTTACTCTGACCCCAATTAAAAGGCGACATCGAGCAGTACCCCGATCAGCACCGCGCAGAGCTGCACCAGCGAGGCGCGGAAACTTGCACGAGCGGTCTCGCGGCCAGGACGCTCTAGGAGGGTTCGGCACTTGAGGAGGAACCAGGCCCCGCCGGAGAGCGCGGCCGCGAGATAGATCCAGCCCAGCCCGAAGGCGGCTGGCACGACGGAGGCGCCCACGAGCAGCGCCGCGCCGGCAAAGATGGCGCGCGCTGCGCGCTCATCGCCCACCACCACCGGCAGCATGGGCACCCCGGCAGCGGCGTAATCGTCGCGGCAGGCGATGGCGAGGCTCCAGAAATGAGGCGGCGTCCACAGGAACAGCACGACCGCCAGCGCGAACGCTTCAGGCCCGGGCGTGGGCGTGACGGCGGCCGCACCCGCGAGCACCGCGAAGCTGCCCGCGAGTCCGCCGACCACGATGTTCCACCACGTGCGCCGCTTGAGCCACACCGTGTACACGACGCCGTAAGTGAAGGCGCCGAGGAAAACGTGCAGCGCGGCCACCGCGTTCGTCGCCAGGGTCGCGGCGAGCACGGCCGCGGCGATCATGGCGCCGATCAGCCAGAGCCAGGCGGGATGGTGCGGCAGGCGCCCCGTGACGAAGGGACGGTTGCGCGTGCGCGCCATGCGCACATCGATGTCGCGTTCGACGTACTGGTTGAACGCCCCCGCGGCCGCCGATGAAACCAGCACCGCCAGCACCAGCGTCACCACCTGCCACGCGGCGAGCGCTGCGCCGCGCTCGACGACGAGCCCGGCGAGCGCGGCGAGGGCGATCGCCACGCCGATGCGCAACTTGAACAGATTCAGCACGTCCCTCACAACGCGCCTCCAAATCTTGGGGTGGGGGTACGGGGGAGGGAGCACCCTCCCCTGTTCCTCACGGTACGGGGGAGGGCTCTGCCCTCCCCTGTTCCTACTTCAGCGGCCAGACCGTCGACAGGTATTTCCAGTTGACGAAGTAATACAGCACGAACGACGTCAGGAACACGAGCGCCAGCACGAAGGTGCCCGGCGCCACCATGCCCCAGGCGCCTACGCCAGCGCCATGCCCGGTTGCTCCGACCGCCACCGGTTGCGGCGCCGGCGCCATGCCGCGTTTCGCCGACACCGTCGCGAAATCCGGCGTCTGGATCTTCTCGCCGAGGAACACCGAGTACACCGTGATCGCGAGGTACATCGCGCCGCCGACCAGCGCACCGACGCCGAAGATCCCCATCAGGGCGATCATCAGCCACGCCGTGGCCGGGAACTCGTAGCCGAACGGATTGCCGGCGAAGCTGATGTCCCAGTGCCGGCGCGGCGCACCCAACGTGCCGGCGCCCATCATGAAGACCGAGAAGCCGGACATGCTGATGCCGAAGATGTACGCCTGCCAGGTGGCCATGTTGCCGAACGCGACTTTCCTGCGGAACAGCACCGGGATCAGGAAGTAGGTCAGGCCCATGAAGGCGAGCGTGGTGCCGATCACCACCGTGGCGTGGAAATGCCCCGGCACGTAGAGCGTGTTGTGGATGATGAGGTTCAACTGCTCCGTGCCCATCATCACGCCCGAGATGCCGCCGAGGAAACCGAAGCCGACGATCGAGATGAACACGGCGACGAATGGCGCGTTGCCCCAGGGCGCCCTTCTCAGCCACTCGAACAGGCCGTTGTTGTAGCCCTTGAGGCGCTGCGCCACTTCGATCGAACCCGGCACCGTCAGGCCGTGCACCATCGAGGCGAGCACCGCGAGGTACATGGCGTAGCTGGTGTTGAAGATCTTCCAGTTCGAGGTGAGGCCCGGGTCGGCGAGCAGGTGGTGTGCGCTCGCCAGCTGCAGGAAGAAGATGTAGAGCAGGAACGCGGTGCGGCTCACCTTCTCCGACATCGGCTTGGCGCCGAACACGACGGCGGCGCCCGCGTACCACACCGAGACGTGCGCCGCGACGTTGATCTGCTGCGACGAGTGGCCGAAGCCCCACCAGATGGTGCGGTACATGAGCGAGTCGATGTGCTCGATCAGCCCGAGCGACCAGAGCAGCGTCGGGATCAGGATGATGGCGCCGGTGGCAATGGTGAAGACGGCGATGATCGCCGCGGTGATGGCGCCGAAGGTGACCAGCGGCACCGAGCCGTGGTAGGTGCGCTCGGCTTTCGCGACCACCAGCGTGCCGAAGAAGACAAAGCAGGCGATCAGCGCCCCCACCGCGAACAGGATCAGCCCGGCGTAGAACGTCGGGTGCGCCCCCATCGGCGCGTAGGACGTGAACATGACGCTCGAATCGCCGCGCAGCACCGCGTAATTGTTGAGCAGCGCGCCGACCACCATCAGCCAGAACCCGGCCCACGCCAGGGCCGGCGTCGCCAGGCGGCACCTGAGCAGCGTACTGGAGGCGAAGTACAGGATCGCCATCTCGAAGAAGATGATCCAGAACACCAGCATGTTGAGGCCGTGCGCGGTGAGGAACTGGTAGAAGAGGTCCGCTTGCAGCAGGTGCACCGCCTGCCAGCGCGTCAGCAGCACGCCGATCGCGAGCACGCCGCCGACGAGCAGCGCGACCACCGCCACCACCGCGTTCCAGCGCATCAGTTTCTCGGCCGGCTCGTGGAACACGAGCCCCGTCGTCGGGCAGGTGCGGAAATTCCGGTTGACTGCCATGTCGGCCCTCCCCTTATTTCACGACGTACAGCGGGCTGATCATCGTGTGATGATTGATGCCGCAGTACTCGTTGCAGATGATCGAGAACTTGCCTGGCGCGGTGGGCGTCACCGTGAGCACATGGTCATAGCCGGGGTGGACCTCGATGTTGATGTTCTCCGGCTGCAGCGAGAAACCGTGCAGCCAGTCCATCGACATGAGGTGGATGCGGTAGGACTTGCCGGCCTCGAGCTCGAGGATCGGCTGCCAGCTCCACAGGCGCGCCACCAGGTAGACGTCGCTGCCCGCCGGCGGTTTCACCACCGGGATTTTCTGCGGCCCTTCTTCGCGCACCTTGTACTTGGCGATCACCTCGTCGGCCTTCTTGGCGAATGCTTCGGGCGAGGTCTTGTAGGCTTCGTTGGCGAGGTTCTGCTGCCCGTAGACGTGCCAATAGGGCATCATGAAGAACATGATCAGGCACCACACCAGGGCGATCACGATCCACAGCAGCTCGACGCGGTCGAGCGGCTCTTTCCACCAGACGCGCTCGGCAGGAGGCAGGATGGCGCTCATCGGTCGATCTCCCTTATTTGGCGATGGGCAGGTTGACGATTTCCATCACGCCCCAGATCGTGTACAGCACGGTCGGGACCGCAATGCCGATGAACAGCAGCAGGAACGGGTTGTCGAGCAGCTGCTGCATCGCGGGTACCGGTTCCTCCAGGACGTCGTCGCCTGGCAGGTTGCTCTCTGTCGTGTTCGCCATGTGGCCCCCTCTTCGGTTCGTATTCGCACATCCTCGCGACGCGGCGCGTCCGAGTCCGGCGGAAGTTACGCTGCGAGCTTTCTCGCCGATTTGATGCACATCAAGATTTCGCGCCCTCTGCGGACTAGCCTCTGCGCCATGGAAGATTGCGCCGCAGCATCATGACTGAGCAGGAGCGCCACCGCGTTGCAGCATGGCTCTTGTTGTGCGCCGCGCTGGTGTTTGCCATCGTTGTCGTCGGGGGTATTACGCGCCTGACGCACTCGGGGCTCTCGATCGTCGAGTGGCAACCGCTCGTCGGCGCGCTGCCGCCGCTGTCGCACGCCGACTGGGAAACCCTGTTCGCGAAATACCGCGAGACGCCGGAGTTCCGCCTGGTCAATTTCGACATCGATCTCGCAGGCTTCCAGCGCATTTTCTGGTGGGAGTGGTTTCACCGGCTGCTCGGGCGGCTGATCGGCGTCGTGTTCCTGCTGCCGTTCCTCTGGTATCTGTTGCGCGGCCGGCTCGAGCGCTCGCTGGCCTGGCAGCTGGCCGGGGTTTTCCTGCTCGGCGCGCTGCAAGGTGCGCTCGGCTGGTACATGGTGGCGAGCGGCCTGGTGGATGATCCGCGCGTCAGCCACTTCCGGCTCACCGCGCACCTCGGCGTCGCGCTGGCGATATTCACCGCGGAGCTGTGGATCGCGCTCGGCCTGCTTGCGCCTGCCGGGCGCGCCGGCGCGCCGCCCGACATCGGCCGCAGCGCAATCGCGATCGTCGCGGTGGTGTTCGTCATGGCGCTTTCCGGGGGCATCGTCGCGGGACTGCGCGCCGGCTACGCCTACAACACGTTTCCGCTCATGAACGGACATTTCGTCCCGCCCGAGATCCTGATGCTCGAGCCGTGGTGGAAGAATTTCTTCTACAACATGGCGACGGTCCAGTTCGTGCACCGCGGCATCGCCTGGTTGCTGATGGTGCTGGTGCCGCTCCTGTGGTGGCGTGCGCTCGCGGCGCCGCTCGCGCCCAGGCAACGGCTCGCCTGCCATGCACTGCTCGCGGTGCTGGCGCTTCAGGTCGCGCTGGGCATCGCGACACTGCTCGCCGCAGTGCCGGTCGTTCTCGGGGCCGCGCACCAGGGTGGCGCCGTGCTGCTGCTCGCCGCCGCGCTCTGGGCAGCACATGAACTCGCTGCGAATGCAGCGACGCTCGAGCCAGGCGTGAAATGCGCCTCGCAGGCAACCTCGCCGGCCTAGCCGCGATCCTGACGCTGGTCGTGGTTGCGGCGAGCGCCGCGATCCGTCTGGGCGCGAACGAACTGGGCGGCGCCATGGTGATCGCGCGCGGCGTGCATCGCGCTGCAGCATCGCTCGCGGCCCTGCTCGTGCTGGGGTCGTTCTGGCGCGCGCTGCGCATCGACGCACTGCGGCGTCCCGCGTCCGCGGCATTCATCCTGATGCTCGCGTTGTCGGTGGTCGGCTGGGCCACCGGCATCCAGCCCCCGCCGGCCGCCGCGCTGTTCAACCAGCTCGGCGGCATCGCGCTCGCCGCGCTGCTGGCCTGGATTGCCGGGCGCGCGGCGCGCGGGAACGGCGGCCCGCCAGCGGATCGCGCGCTCGCGCACGTCGCGCTCGTGTTCGCAGCGCTGCAGATCGTGTTCGGCGCCGCGCTCGTCCTGCCGGGCGATGCGGTGGCGCCGGTGCTCCTCATGGCGCACGCGGTCTCGGGCCTTGCGGCCGCGGCGATCGGTGCAGCACTGGGCGCGGGCCTCGTCGGTTCGGGCGCTGCGCGTGGCGCAGCGTGGCTGCTGGTGTGCGCTTTACTCACGCCGCTCGCCGGCATTTTGTCGGTGCTGCCTGCGCCGGCGCTGGCCATCCAGGTCGGCCACGCGGCGGCGGCGGCGCTGCTGATCTGCGCGCTGGCGCATGCACACGCAAGCATGAGCGCGTCGGCTTGACACATATCAAGTCGGGCGAACTCCTGCATCCCGACAATGGCCCGATCATGAAGCCGCGATCCGGGCATGCCCACGGTTTCCGCTGAACTCACCGAGCACCACCGGCGCTGCTGGGAACTGTTCGGCGAGGTCGAGGAGATCGTGCGCGCCTGCGACTGGGCCGCTTTCAACCGCAAGCTGGTGGCCCTGCGCGAGGAGATTCTCGGGCACTTCCGCTTCGAGGAGGAGCGCCTGTTTCCGGTGTACGAGGAAGCGACCGGGCTGCGCGACGGCACCCGGGAGCTGCGCACGCAGCACGACGACATCCGCGCCATCCTC
>SCUH01000347.1 GCA_004298295.1 Betaproteobacteria bacterium
GATTTCTTCGAGGCGCTGGGACTGCCGTTCCAGGGCAGCTGCCGGTGATCTTCAGCAATCCGTCGGGGGCGCCGGAACTCGCCTGCGACGAATGCGGCTGCCGCTGGTTCGACCGCATGCACAACCGCTGCTTCGAGTGCGGCACCGAAGTCAGCGCGGAAGCGCAGTCCGCCTTCCGGGCGGCGCTCGCCTCGTTCGAGGACGCGAAATGCGACCCTCAAAAGTTCACAAACCCCTAGGCGCCTGCAGCGTCTGCGGCGCGCTCACCAACCGGCACGAGCTCATCAATCATCGCTGCGACAAGGTGGCCACCGGCAGGCGCTGCTACGGCACGTACAAGAGCGCCGTGACTTTCCTGTGGGACGAGTGCGAGGGATGCAATGGCACCGGCGTGGTCGGAACGCAGGTTTGCAGCGCCTGCGAAGGGTTCGGCTGGCGGCTGTACGCCTAGACCCGAAATTGACGCGTAGACTGTGGAAAACTCAGCCTATCGAGGGAGGGGCTGAATGAACCGCCGCGATTCGATTGCTGCATGGCTCCTGCTGGGTGCCGACGCCGTTGTGGTGCTCCCCGATCCCGTGCTCTTCACCGCTCGAAAGCAGGTGGTCGAGTTGGCGACACGGTATCTGCTGCCATCGGTATACCACGCCCGCGAAGTCGTCGAGATCGGCGGCTTCCTGTCATATGGAGCGAGCCTCGCCGATCAGTTCCGGCGTGCCGCGGTGTACGTCGACCGGATCCTGAAAGGCGCGAGACCGGGCGATCGAATGAAAAGGCGAGCGAAGGGGAAAGCGTGACGGCGGCGTAACGGCCACCGGGCCGCGCGCGCGGCGAGGCGACGCGCGCCGGGCCAGCGCGCTCAGTCCTGCAAAATAGAAGAGATCTTCTATAATGCAAGAACATGCGACGCCGGCAGGCCACGACCCAGTTGCGCCAGCGGCTCAAACGCTTCCCCGCGGCGGCGCTGCTCGGACCGCGCCAGAGCGGCAAGACGACGCTGGCGCGCGGTCTCGGCGGCCGTTACTACGATGTGGAGCAGCCGGCCGAGCGCGTGCGCCTCGACCTGGACTGGCCACGGCTCGCCGCCGGCCGCGAGCTGGTCGTGATCGACGAGGCGCAGAGCTGGCCGGAAATCTTTCCGCGCCTGCGTGCCGCAATCGACGCCGAGCGCCGGCGCAACGGCAGGTTCCTGCTGCTCGGCTCGGTATCGCCGGCGCTCATGCGGGAAGTGTCGGAGTCCCTGGCCGGCAGGCTGGCGCTGGTCGAGCTGACTCCTTTTCTGCTTTCCGAACTGGGGCAGCGCGCGCTTGCGCGGCTGTGGCTCTGCGGCGGTTTCCCGGACGCAGGGGTGCTCAAGGACCGCAGTTCGTTCGACTGGCAGCGCGACTACCTCGCCCTCATGGCGCAGCGCGACCTGCCTGCGTGGGGCCTGCCGGCGAGGCCCCGGGTCACCGAACGTCTCCTGCACATGCTGGCGGTCGCGCACGGCCAGGCGTGGAATGCCTCAGCCCTTGGACAGAGCCTCGGACTGAGCTATCACTCGGTGAACGGCTACCTCGATTTTCTCGAGGGCGCATTCCTGGTGCGGCGACTCGCACCCTGGAGCGGAAATCTGCGCAAGCGTCTGGTGCGCAGTCCCAGGGTCTACCTGCGCGATTCGGGTCTGTTGCACGCCCTGCTGCGCATCGAATCGCGCCACGCGCTGTTGCGGCATCCTTCGGCAGGTGCGAGCTGGGAAGGGTTCGTCATCGAGCAACTGCTGGGCTCGCTCGCCGCAGCAGGAGGGAGCGCGGCACCGCATTTCCTGCGGACCAGCGATGGCTACGAGATCGATCTCGTGCTCGATGTGGGCGGCACGGTGGTGGCGATCGAGGTCAAGCTGGCCTCGGCCGCATCGCCGCAGGACCTGGCGCGCTTGGAGCACACCGCGGACTGGATCGGGGCGGAACACCGGTACATCGTCTGCCAGACGCCGGCAGCGGCCGCGAACGGGACGCGCGGCGTGATTGATCTCGCCGCAGCGATCACGCGTCTGAGGCGCCTTGCGGGGGCGAAGTAGCGCGCAGGCGTGCGCCGCGCGTCATGCGACGCCGAGGCGGTTGCAACCGTAATGCGCGCGCGTTTCGATTCTCGCCGGTGAGTGAGTCACTGTCCGCGGTCAATACGCGCCCTTCCGGAAAAGGGGACAAGGGGCGGACTTTCCCGCAGGTCCGCTCAATAACCCGCCGCCGGGTCGACCAGCCCCTCGGGCGGCTCGCCGCGGCGCAGCCGCTCGATGTTGGCGACGATCTTGGCAAACGCGGTGCGCGGCTCGGTGAGCGCTGCGGCGTGCGGCGTGAGCGTCACGCCCGCATGGCGCCAGAACGGGTGTTCCGGCTCCAGCGGCTCGTTCTCGAAGACATCGAGATAGGCGTGCGTGATCCAGCCCGAATCGAGCGCCGCGTGCAGGTCCTTTTCCACCACGTGGCCGCCGCGGCCGACGTTGACCAGGCAAGCGCCCTCGGGCATCTGCGCGAAGGCGTCGGCATTGAGGATGCCGCGCGTGTGGTGCGTCAACGGCAGCAGGCACACCACGAGGTCGCTTTGCTCCAGCACCGCGGACAACTCCGTAAAACACTCGACGCCGGCGACCCGCCGCGGCCGCCGGCTCCAGCCCAGCGTGCGAAAACCGAGCGCGGCGAGCGCCTGCGCCACCGCGGAGCCGAGTTCTCCCAGCCCCAGGACGCCGATCGTGCGCTCGCTCGCCATGACCTGCGGCAGCTGCCGCCAGATGCGTTCGAACTGCTGCTCGCGATAGCGGAAATGCAGCCGGTGCCAGTCGAGCACGTGC
>SCUH01000348.1 GCA_004298295.1 Betaproteobacteria bacterium
CAGCGGCTGTTGCAGGACGGCGACCCGGCGTTCATTGCCGAGGCGCTCGCGCTGCCCTCGGAGTCCTTCCTCGCCGAGCAGCTCGAAGTCGTCGACCCGGACCGGCTGCACGCGGCGCGCGACCGGCTGCGCCGGCGCATCGCCGAGGCGCTCAAGGACGAACTGCTCGCGCTCTATCGCGCCAACGAGGTGCCGGGACCCTATTCGCCCGACGCGGCCGCCATGGGCCGGCGCGCTTTGCGCAACGCCGCCCTCGGTCTGCTGATGGAACTGGGCACGATCGACCTGCGCGCGCTGTGCTACGAGCAATTCGCGCAATCGGACAACATGACCGAGTCGTTCGCCGCGCTCGGCTTCCTCGCCAACTGCGATTGCATCGAGCGCGAGAAGGCGCTCGAATCTTTCCACGACCGCTGGCGCTCGGAGCCGCTGGTGCTCGACAAGTGGCTCGCGGTGCAGGCGTCCTCGCGCCTGCCGGGAACGCTTGCGCGCGTGCGCGCGCTGCTCGCGCACCCGGCGTTCGACCTCAAGGTGCCGAACAAGGTGTATGCGCTGATCCGCAGCTTCAGCGCCAATCACGTGCGCTTCCACGCCGCCGACGGCAGCGGCTACGCTTTCCTGGCCGACCAGATCCTGGCGCTCGATCGCTTCAATCCGGCGGTCGGCGCGCGCATGGCGCGCGGCTTCGATCGCTGGAAGAAATTCGATGCCGGCCGCCAGGCGAAGGCGCGCGCGCAGCTCGAGCGCCTGCGCGATGCCGAGGGATTGTCGCGCGACCTCGCCGAGATCGTGACCCGCGCGCTGGCCTGAAGCGGCCATGACCGCGACCGTCGTCGCGATTTTCGCGGTCGCCGCAGGCTGGTTCGCGCTCGCGCATCCGGCGTAGACTCGCGGCATGGATCCCCTCGCCCAGCTCTGCATCGCCACCGCAGCGTTCCTCGGGACGCATTTCGTCGCCAGCACGCCGCTGCGCGCCGCGATCGTGCGCTCCACCGGCGAGCGCGCCTATCTCGGCCTTTACGTGGTGGCCGCTCTTGCGACGCTCGTTTGGATGGTGCACGCCTACCTCAGGGCGCCGGTCGAGCCGCTCTGGCCAGGGTTGCGCCTCGTTCCGGTCGTCCTCATGCCGTTCGCCTTCATCCTGGTGGTGGGCGGCCTGCTGCAGAAAAACCCGACCGCGGTCGGGCAGGCGAAGTTTCTTGCGCAGGAGGACCCGGCGCACGGCATGCTGCGCGTCACGCGCCACCCCGTGATGTGGGCCATCCTCCTGTGGTCCGGCGCGCACGTGCTTGCGCGCGGTGACCTGAAATCGCTCGTCTTCTTCGGCGGCTTCCTGCTCCTCGCCGCATTGGGGACGCGGCTCATCGACGCGCGCAAAGCGCGCGAAGCCGGCGAGGCGTGGACGCGCTTCAGCGCCCTGACCTCCAACATCCCGTTCGTCGCCATCGCGCAGGGGCGCAACAGTTTTCGCGCGGGCGAGATCGGGCTGGTGAAGGTTGTGTTCGGCCTGATCCTTTACGGCGGGACGCTGCTCGCCCACGCCTGGTTGTTCGGCGCACGGCCCTGGTAGTTGCGACCGTTTGTCGAGCAGCAGCTATCGGCTGAACTGAGACGATTGCGATCTCGCGCATCCATCGCGAGAGAGGAGGAGCCATGGCCGAGCCGGGTGATACTGGCCACGTGCGGTTTCGCTACGCGCCGCCGGACTGGACGCCGCAGACCGCGTTCGAGATGGCCAAACGCGAAGGGCTCGAACTCGGCGAAGACCATTGGGAAGCTCTGAACGCGTTGCAGGAATACTACGCGCGGCATGAAGGCCAGGCGATCAGGCGGCGTGTGCTTCACGATGCACTGGACGAAAAGTTCCACTACAAGGGCGGCCTGCGTTTCCTGTACATGCTCTTCCCCGGCGGCCCGCTCGCCCAGGGCTGCAGGCTCGCCGGCCTGGAGCCGCCCGCAGGCGCGTTCGATCCAAGCTACGGCAGCGTGGCGTAGCGGGGCAAGGCTGGTCGCGCCCCAGACGGACGGAGCGTCCTTCTGGTCGACCCTGAACCGACGTTGGCGCGCACCTTCAAAATCGCTAACCGACGTCAATAAAGGCCCTCCAGGCAAAGCGTAGAGTCATTGGCAGACTCATCCACTGTCGGAGGAGGCATGGGTCAAGTCCTTCACAGGCAGCTCATTTCGGCGGGTGCACCAGGCGCTAGCCGGGTGATGGGATG
This sequence comes from Betaproteobacteria bacterium, assembly GCA_004298295.1. Taxonomy (GTDB): domain Bacteria; phylum Pseudomonadota; class Gammaproteobacteria; order Burkholderiales; family SG8-39; genus 2-02-FULL-66-14. Next base: position 2,223 of record SCUH01000348.1, read on the forward strand.
ATCTTTCGCCGCAAGATCGTCTTGGGATTGGGCGCAAGTGCGCTCGCCGCGCCGCTTGCGCCTTTTGCCCAACAACAACCGGTAAGAGTCGCCCGCATTGGATTCCTGATTCCGGCGTCCGCGTCCAGTTACGCGACCCGAGTGGAGGCGCTGCGGGCGGGTTTGCGTGACCTCGGCTACTTGGAAGGCAAGCATTTTGCGATCGAGTTCCGCTGGGCGGACGCTGCGCGCCGCTCTACGCGACGGGCATTCGTCGTCGCTGCGGTCGCGTGGTCCGCGCTCTCCTGGGCGGGGATGGTGCTCGCGCAGGCGAAGCAGCCGATTCTGATCGGATGGCTCCACGCGGAATCGTCAAATGCAGGCGGGCACTTTCTTGCAGTTTTCAGAGAAGGGATGGCGGCGCTGGGCTGGACGGAAGGTTCGCAATACGTGATCGAAGAGCGCTGGGCGGACGGCCGCGTGGAACGACTGCAACCTTTGGCCGAGGAGCTGGCGGCGAGGAAGCCTGCGATCATCGTTGCGTCGCCGACGGTCGCCGCGGCTGCCGCGGCCATGGCCGCGCCCAAGACTCCCATCGTCCAGGGTAACGGCGGCTCCCCGGTGCGCCTGCGGCTCGCGGCGAGCCTTGCGCGGCCGGGCGGCATGGTGACCGGGGTCACCAACATCACCGACGAGGTACACGAGAAGTTCCTCGAACTGCTGCGCGCCGCGGCACCGAAACTGCAGCGCATCGGTTTTCTGATTGATCTGAAGTCTCCGCAGTATGCCGCTTACGTGAAAGATGCACGTCGCGCCGTGGAGCAATACCGCGTTGAAGCGCGTTTCGCTGAAGTGGCCAAATCGCAGGAGCTCGAGCCTGCCATGACGCGTTTGGCGGCGGAGGGGGTGGATGGGCTTGTGATGTTGCCCGACAGCGGTTTGTTCACCACTGAGCGGCGGCGCATCGTGACTTTCGCGCTGGCGCGGCGCTGGCCGGTCATCGCCGGACCGTCGGCCTGGGTCGAAGACGGCGCTCTGCTCAGCTACGGCGCGAATCGCCGAGCCCTCCACCGCCGGGCGGCCCACTACGTGGACCAGATATTGAATGGCGCCAAACCGGGCGATTTACCGATCGAGCAGCCGACCAAGTTCGAATTCGTAATTAACCTCAAGACCGCGACCGCGCTCGGACTCACGATCCCGCAATCCGTGCTCCTGCGCGCCAACCGGGTGATCGAGTAGCGGGTATGTGAATTCAAGTCCCAGGCGATCTCCGCAGAATGAGTTTACGCTGCACCCGTTCGTCGAACCGGGCGACGTTCACCACGACACGCTCGTGCACGCCGTCACCAATTAGTTCCCGTTCGTCGCGTGCCTCGACACGGAAACGGATGCTGCGCCCTTCGACCGCGATGACCTCGGCGTCTGCAGTGACGCGCATGCCGACGGGTGTCGCCGCGATATGGCGCACATCGAGATGCGTGCCGAGCGACTGGCAGCCGAACGGCAAGAGGTGCTCAAACGCTGCGAGCGCCGCCGCTTCGATCAGGTTGATCATGACCGGCGTCGCCAGCACGCGCACCTTGCCGCTGCCGATACGCGGCGCGGTGTGCTCCTCGCCGACCACAAGCTCCGCCTGCCCGCGCAAACCCGGCGTCACGCTCGAAAGATCCATGTCCGGACTATCATAACGCCGTGACGCGGCATGTCCTGATCCTCGGTTGCGGCTTCGGCGGCCTGTTCGCGGCACAGGCCCTGCGACGCGCGCCGGTCCGCATCACCGTGCTGGACCGCGTCAATCACCACCTGTTTCAGCCCCTGCTCTACCAGGTCGCCACGGCCGGGCTTTCGGCGCCTGCGATCGCCGCGCCGATCCGCCACATCCTCGCCGCCCAGGACAACGCGACCGTGCTGCTGGGCGAAGCGGCGCGCATCGATACAAGCCAGCGCACGGTGCTTCTGGCCGACGGCGAGACGCTCGGCTACGACGAGTTGATCGTCGCCACGGGCGCCACGCACAGCTATTTCGGCAACGACGCCTGGCGCGCGCATGCGCCGGGGCTGAAGACGCTCGAGGACGCATTCGAGATCCGAAGCCGCATTCTGCTCGCGTTCGAGCACGCCGAGCGCGAGAGCGACCCCACGCGCCGTGCCGCCTGGCTCACCTTCGTCGTCATCGGCGCCGGCGCCACGGGCGTGGAGCTCGCCGGCATGCTCGCCGAGATATCGCGCCACACGCTGCACGGCGAATTCCGCCGCATCGACCCGCGCAATGCGCGCGTGGTGCTGGTCGAGGCCGCCGACCGGATCCTGACCGCGTATCCGCCCGACCTGACGGACAAGGCCAGGCTGCAGCTCGAGCGGCTCGGCGTCACGGTCTGGCTCGGCCGGCGCGTCACCGGAGTGGATTCGGGCGGCGTGCAGCTCGGCGACGACCGCATTGCCGCGCGCACCGTCGTCTGGGCCGCGGGCGTCGCCGCCTCGCCGCTCGGCGCGACGCTGGGCGTTCCGCTCGATCGCGCCGGACGCGTGCTGGTGGAACCGGATCTTTCCGTTCCCGGACACCCGGAGGTGCAGGTGATCGGCGATCTCGCTTCCATCCGCGGTCTCGAGCCGCCGGTACCCGGCATTGCGCCCGCGGCCAAGCAGATGGGACAGCGCGCGGCGGAGAACATCCTGCGCCGCCTGCGCGGCGAGGCGGCCAAGCCGTTCCGTTATCGGGATGCCGGGCTGCTTGCCACCATCGGGCGCAACGCTGCCGTGGCGATGCTCGGGCGCTTCAAGCTGTCAGGCTATCCGGCGTGGCTGCTGTGGCTCGGGGCGCACATCTTCTTCCTGATCGGATTCAGGAACCGGCTGATCGTGCTGCTCGAATGGGCCTGGTCGTATTGGACGCTGCAGCGCTACGCGCGCATCGTCGTCGACACCGAGCACCGCGAGGATTGACGCCGCGGCGCATCGATCAGGCGTTCCACAGCCACGCGGCGCCGCGCACGCCGCTCGAATCGCCGTGCGCGTGGCGCGCGAGCCGGGTCGTGACGCGATCCGAAAACACGTGCGGCAGCCACAACTCGGGGACGCGCGTGTAGAGCCGGTCGATGTTCGACATTCCGCCGCCGAGTACGATGACATCGGGATCGAGAATGTTGATCACGCCGGCCAGCGAGCGCGCCAAGCGCTCCTCGTAGCGCGCCAATGTAGCTTCGCAGCGCGCCTCGCCCTGCGCGGCGCGTGCGACGATCTCCGGCGGCTGCAACGCGGTACCCGAATCGCGCTCGAAGCCCGGACCCGAAAGGTAGATTTCGATGCAGCCGCATCTGCCGCAATAACAGGGCGGCAATGGCAGATCGGCTTCGCCGGGCTGCGGCAAGGGGTTGTGACCCCATTCGCCGGCGACGGCGTTCGGCCCCGTGAGCACCTGCCCGTGCACCACGATGCCGCCTCCCACTCCGGTACCGAGAATCACTCCGAATACGACTGCCGCGCCCTTGCCGGCGCCGTCCACGGCTTCCGAGAGCGCGAAGCAGTTGGCGTCGTTCGCGACGCGCACCTCGCGTCCGAGCGCTGCTTCCAGGTCCTGCATGAGCGGCCGGTCGTTGAGGCAGGTCGAATTGGCGTTCTTGATGCGCCCGCTGACGCGCGAGAGCGCGCCCGGCGTGCCGATTCCGACGCTCGCTCGCCCGCCCAACTCGCGCTCGGCCGCGTGCACCAGCGTCGCGACCGTGCGCACCGTGCCAGCGTAATCGCCCTGCGGCGTCGGCAGGCGTCGGCGCAATGCTTCGCGGCCGCCCTCGTCGAGCGCGATCAGCTCGATCTTGCTGCCGCCGATGTCAATGCCGATGCGCACGCCGCGCCCCCTGACGCCACGCCCGCAATGCCTTCATATCGCTGCGGGACCCTCCTCCACCGTACCGGTCCCGCTCATCAACCGCCGGGGGCGCGATAGCCCGCACCGCCAGCCTTCTTCATCGCGTCGATCGCCTCTGCGCCGGTCATCAGGGGTGTCGTCTTCACCGCCTTCAAGCGACCGCTCTGCGACGCGGCGAAGACAAACGCGGCAGCGCTCACGTTATCGGGCATCTGCGAGATGCCCACGACGTCGTACTCGCCAAAACAGAACCACAGTCCCTCGAGTTTTCCACCCAGCCGTTCCACCACCGGCCGGAGCACCGCGGCGCGGTCCTCGGGGTTCTTCACCATCGCAGCAATCGCTTCCGCGGTATAGGCGGCTTGCACCATGTAGTAGGCCATGACCCCTCCTCGGTTGATTGGACGCGGTGCTCGACGCGGCGGGCGCACGAATCGCCGACGCAACGAACAGCGCCGCAGCGGGTACGAGACTTGAATGTCGCTGTTGCGGCTCTTGGCCCCTCCGCGCCGAGCCCGCGGCAAAGTCTACGCTTCCGCCATGGATTGGGAAGTCCGGCCGCCGCCGCGTCAGGACAAAAAAAATCCCCGGCGCGCATGACGCGCACCGGGGAAAGGTCCGATGCCAGCTGGGAGACAGTACTGGCATCTACTGATTGCAGCCCGCGATTGCAGCCAGACCGCAAATCGAAGTGTGCCTGCAGAAGCCAAAAAAATCGGCAATCCAATGGTCTGGCCGCCGCACGACCAAAGTCGCAATACCGACCGGCGGCGCTACAATTCACGCCGGAGGCCGAATGCCTGCGACCCTGGGAATCTACGACTACGTGATCGCCGGCGCAGGCAGTGCCGGTTGCCTGCTCGCCAACCGCCTTTCGGCGAACCCGGCGAACCGGGTCCTGCTGCTCGAGGCGGGCGGCAAGGACGACTGGTTCTGGATCGACATCCCGGTCGGCTACCTCTACACCATCGCCAATCCGCGCACCGACTGGTGCTACCAGACCGCACCCGACGAGCACCTCGCCGGGCGCTCGATCCATTACGCGCGCGGCCGTGTGCTCGGCGGCTGTTCCACGATCAACGCCATGATCTACATGCGCGGGCAGAAGGAAGACTACGACCACTGGGCCGCGCTCGGCAACGAGGGCTGGTCGTGGAACGAGGTGCTGCCCCTGTTTCGCCAGCTGGAGGACTACGCCGGGGGCGACGCCGACGGCTATGGCAGCGGCGGCGAGCTGCGCATCGAGGATCCGCGCGTGTCCTGGGAGATCCTCGACGCCTGGCGCGAGGCCGCCGCCGAATGCGGCATCCCGCCGGTCAAGGTGTTCAACCGCGGCGACAATTTCGGCTGCGCGTATTTCCAGATGAACCAGCGCCGCGGCCGGCGCTGGAGCGCGACCAATGCGTTCCTGCGCCCGGTGCTGAAGCGCCCCAACCTCACCGTGCTGACCGATGCGCTGGTGAGAAAAGTGCGCTTCGCAGGCCGGCGCGCGACCGGCATCGAATTCCTGCGCCACGGCGAACGGCTGTTCGCGGAGGCGAAATCGGAAACGGTCCTCGCCACGGGCGCGATCGGCTCACCGCAGATCCTGCAGCTCTCGGGCGTCGGGCCCGCGGCGCTGCTGCAGCGGCATCAGATTGCGGTGGTGCAGGAACTTCCCGGAGTGGGTGAAAACCTGCATGACCACCTGCAGATCCGCATGCAATACCGGGTGGCGAACACGAAGACGCTGAACGAGCGGGTCAACAGCCTCGGCGGCAAGCTGGCGATGGGACTCGAGTACCTCCTGTTCCGCACCGGGCCGCTCACCATGCCGCCGTCGCAACTGGGCGCGTTCGCGCGCAGCGACCCTTCGCAGCCGACGCCCAACATCGAGTGGCACGTGCAACCGCTGTCGCTCGACAAGTTCGGCGATCCGCTGCATCCGTTTCCAGCCATCACGCCGAGCGTGTGCAACCTGCGGCCGACCTCGCGTGGCTGGGTGCGCATCACCTCGCCTGACGCCTCGGCATATCCGGAGATCAAGCTCAACTACCTTTCGACGCCGGAGGACCGCAGGGTGGCGGTCGACGGCATGCGCTTCACGCGGCGCATCATGGCCGCCAAGGCGCTCGCCCGGTACCAGCCGGAAGAATTCCGCCCGGGCCCTGCGGTGCAGACCGACGCCGACCTGGAGCGCGCGGCAGGCGAACTCGGTACGACCATCTTTCATCCCATCGGCAGCTGCAAGATGGGCGCGGATCCGATGTCGGTGGTCGATGACGCGCTGCGGGTCCACGGCGTCGATGCCCTGCGCGTGGTCGATGCCTCGATCATGCCGCGCATCACCTCCGGCAATACCAACGCCCCGGCCTATCTGATCGCGGCAAAGGGCGCGCAGATGATCCTTGCCGCCCGGCATTGAACCCCGGCCGGCGAACCCCATCTAAGACTGGGCTATCATTCGCCGCCCTGGAGGCCCCAAGTCCATGAAACGAGTCATCCTTCTCATCGCCACCAACCTGGCCGTGATGGTTCTGCTTTCGATCGTCATCTCGGTCCTCGGCATTGACCAGGCGCTCGCGCGCGAAGGGCTGCAGGTTGGGCCGTTGCTGGTCATGGCCTCGATCTTCGGTTTCGGCGGCGCCTTTGTCTCGCTCCTCATCTCCAAGCGCATGGCGAAGTGGTCCACGGGAGCGCAGGTGATCGACGGCACCGAGGGCTCCACGCAGTACTGGCTGGTCGAAACCGTGCGCCGCCTCGCGGAGCGCGCCGGCATCGCGATGCCGGAAGTCGCCGTCTACGAGGGCGAGCCGAACGCCTTTGCCACGGGGGCGTTCAGGAACTCGGCGCTGGTCGCGGTCTCGTCCGGGCTGCTGCAGTCGATGAACCGCGACGAGGTCGAGGCGGTCCTCGGCCACGAGATCGGTCACGTCGCCAACGGCGACATGGTCACGCTCACCCTCATTCAGGGCGTCGTCAACACCTTCGTCATCTTCCTGTCGCGCGTCATCGGTTACGTGGTCGACCGCGTCATCCTCAAGAACGAGCGTGGCTACGGCATCGGCTATTTCGCCGCGGTGATGATCAGCCAGATCGTGCTGGGCGTTCTGGCGTCGATCATCGTCGCCTGGTTCTCGCGCCAGCGCGAATTCCGCGCCGACGCGGCCTCGGCAACCCTGCTCGGCTCACCGCAGCCGATGGTCAATGCCCTCGCACGGCTCGGCGGCCTGCAGCCGGGCGCGCTGCCGGCCTCCTTCCAGGCTTCCGGCATCAACGGCGCCTCGGGCTGGATGAGGCTTCTTTCCTCACACCCGCCGATCGAGCAGCGCATCGCCGCCCTGCAGGCGCGCGCCCCCGGGCAGGTGTGAAGCACCCGCTCTGACGCCGCTCCCGCCACGCTGGCAGGACGCCCTGCCGGCGTGGTATTTGTCGTATTGGGCGCGACCGCATGAAACTCGCCGCCATCGTCCTGCTCACGGTGCTTGCGCATACCGGTTTCGTCGGCAGCCGCATGCTGGTGTCGCTCTACGCCATCCACCGGCAGGCCTCGCCGTTCACGATCGGCCTGCTGATGGCGCTCTACGCGCTGCTGCCGATGCTGCTCGCAGTATCGGCCGGCCGGTTGATCGACCGCGTCGGCACGCTGCGGCCGCTGGCGTGGTCCGGCCTCGCGCTGGTCGCCGGCCTTGCATTGCCGTACGCCTGGCCTGCGCTGCCGGGGTTGTTCGTCGCCGCGACGCTCATCGGCACCGCGTTCATGGTGGTCCATGTGTCGCTGAATCATGCGGTCGGCTCGATGGGCACGCCGGCCGACCGCGCGGTGAATTTCAGCTGGTTCTCGCTCGCCTTCTCGATCAGCGGCTTCTGCGGTCCGCTGCTCACGGGATTGTCCATCGACGCGGCGGGCCACAGGCCGACTTTCCTGCTGCTGGCGGCGTTCCCCGCAGCAGGCCTGATGCTACTCTACCTCTACCGGCATGCGATGCCGCACCGGCACGGGCCGCGCGTCGAAGGCGGCGAACGCCGCGTCGCGGACCTGCTGCACGAGCCGCGCCTGCGCGGCGCGTTCATCGCCAGCGGGCTGCTCGCCATGGGCTGGGACCTGTACACCTTCGTGATGCCGATCTTCGGTTCCGCCATCGGCC
>SCUH01000349.1 GCA_004298295.1 Betaproteobacteria bacterium
AGCCCAAGCGGTGATCCGGCGCCGGCTCGACGCCTGGCTGCTGCTCGACAAGCCGAGCGGCATCACCTCCAACGCCGCGCTGCAGCGGGCGAAACGCCTCTACCGCGCGCGCAAGGCCGGCCACGCCGGCACCCTCGACCCGCTGGCCTCCGGCCTGCTGCCGGTGCTCTTTGGCGAAGCGACCAAGTTTTCCGGCTTGCTGCTCGATTCCGACAAGGAATACCTGGCCGAGCTGTGCCTGGGCGTCAGCACGACGACCGGCGATGCGGAGGGCGAAGTGCTGGCCCGCTGCCCGGTCGCCGTGGAGGACGAGCAACTGCAGCAGGCTTTGACCGGATTCCGCGGCGCGATCGACCAGGTGCCGCCGATGTATTCGGCGCTCAAGGTCCGCGGCCGGGCGTTGTACGAGCTGGCGCGCCAGGGCACCGAGATCGAGCGCGCGCCGCGCCGCGTCGTGATCAGTGTGCTGGAACTGCAGGCGCACCGGGGCGAGCGCGTCAGTCTGCGCGTGCGCTGCTCGAAAGGAACCTACATCCGCTCGCTCGCGATGGACCTCGGCGCGCGGCTCGGCACCGGAGCCCATCTCACGTCGCTGCGTCGCACCGGCGCGGGCGGTTTCAGCATCGGCGAAGCAGTCTCGCTGGATGCGCTGGAAGCGCTCGACGGGCCGTCGCGGGAGCGGTGGCTGCTGCCGCTGGAACGCCTGCTGCGAGGCTTGCCGCGCGTCGACCTCGACCGCGCCGCGGCGGTGCGATTTGCCCAGGGCCGCACGGTGACGGCCGGAGGCGTGCTCACGGGCCGCTCTCAGGTATTCAACCACGCCGGCCGGCTCATCGGGGTGGGCGAGCCCGATGGACGCGGCGAGCTGCGCCCCGTGCGGCTGCTCACCTGCGCCGCGGATCTTCTGCCGGCGGCGGCAAAAGCGGGAAAAACCTTGTGAGTTGAAGCGCTTATCAGCTAAAATTTCGGCTTACCCAAGGAGAATTGAGCGTATGGCTTTGCAGGTCGCGCAGAAAGCGCAGGTCGTCAAGCAATATCAGCGTGCCGGTCACGACACCGGTTCGCCCGAAGTGCAGATCGCGCTTCTCACCGAACGCATCAACGGTCTCGCCGGACATTTCAAGTCCCACGTCAAGGATCACCATTCGCGACGCGGGTTGCTCAAGCTGGTCAGCCAGCGCAGGAAACTGCTCGATTACCTCAAGCGCGCGGATGCCGACAAGTACCGCTCGCTGATCGAGCGGCTCGGACTGCGCAAGTAGCACGTCCCCCAATGCCGCAGGCTCCGCGCGCTCATCGCCCCGATGAGCGCGCGCACCGGCACATCCACGCGAAGGATCCCCATTGAACCCGATCAAGAAAACATTCACCTATGGCGCGCACCAGGTCACGTTCGAGACCGGCGAGATCGCGCGCCAGGCGCACGGCGCCGTACTCTGCACCATGGACGACACGGTGGTGCTCGCTGCGGTGACGGCGTCGAAGTCCGCCAGGCCCGGGCAGGATTTTTTCCCGCTGACTGTCGACTACGCTGAGAAGACCTATGCCGCGGGCAAGATCCCCGGCGGTTTCTTCAAGCGCGAGGGCCGGCCCACCGAGAAGGAGACCCTCACCTCGCGGCTGATCGACCGGCCCATCCGGCCGCTGTTCCCGGACGGCTTCTACAACGAAGTGCAGGTCGTGGCCCAGGTCCTGTCGCTGAACCCGGAAGTGGACTCCGACATTCCAGCGATGATTGCCGTGTCGGCGGCGCTCTCGCTCTCAGGCATTCCGTTCAACGGCCCGATCGGCGCCTGCCGCGTCGGCTACCTCGACGGCCAGTACGTCCTCAATCCGACCATGACTCAGCTGAAGGATTCCAAGCTGAACCTCGTCGTCGCGGGCACGGAGCAGGGCGTCATGATGGTGGAGTCCGAGGCGCTCGAACTGTCCGAGGACGTGATGCTCGGCGGCGTGGTCTACGGACATGAGCAGATGCAGGCGGCGATCCAGGCGATCAATGAGCTGACCGAAATCGCCGGCAAGCCGGCGTGGGATTGGCAGGCCCCGCCCAAGGACGAGGCCCTCATCGCCCGCGTCAAGGAACTGGCCGAAACCGAGTTGCGCGAGGCCTTTCGCATCAAGCAGAAGAAGGCGCGCTCCGAGGCGATCGACGCCATCTGGAAGCGCGTCTTCGAGCAGCTCGGTGTCGGCACGGACGGCGGACCCGATGCCAACGCCGTGAAGGACATCTGTTTCGCGCTCGAGTCGGCCATCGTGCGCGGCCAGATCCTCGACGGCGAGCCGCGCATCGACGGCCGCGACACGCGCACCGTGCGGCCGATCACGACGCGGGTCGGGGTCCTGCCGCGTACCCACGGCTCGGCGCTGTTCACGCGCGGCGAGACGCAGGCCCTGGTCACCGTGACGCTCGGCACCGGCCGCGACCAGCAGATCATCGACGCGCTTTCGGGCGAGTACCGCGAGCGCTTCATGTTCCACTACAACATGCCTCCCTATGCCACCGGCGAGACCGGACGCTACGGCTTCACCAAGCGCCGTGAAATCGGGCACGGCCGGCTCGCCAAGCGCGCGCTCGCGGCCCTGCTGCCCTCGCCGGAAGAGTTCGGTTACTCGCTGCGCGTCGTGTCCGAGATCACCGAATCGAACGGCTCTTCGTCCATGGCCTCGGTGTGCGGCGGAAGCCTCGCGCTGATGGACGCCGGCGTGCCGATCAAGGCGCACGTCGCGGGCATCGCGATGGGGCTGATCAAGGAGGGCAACCGCTTCGCCGTGCTCTCCGACATCCTGGGCGACGAGGATCACCTCGGCGACATGGATTTCAAGGTCGCCGGAACCGAGCAGGGCATCACCGCGCTGCAGATGGACCTGAAGATCGAGTCGATCAACCAGAGCATCATGAGAATCGCGCTCGACCAGGCCCGCGAGGCGCGGCTCGGCATCCTGCAGATCATGAAAGGCGGCATCGAGGGCTCGCGCAGCGAGCTTTCGAGCTTCGCGCCGCGCATCATCAAGATCAAGATCAATCCGGACAAGATCCGCGACGTCATCGGCAAGGGCGGCGTGGTGATCCGCGGCATCCAGGAGGAGACCGGCACCACCATCGAGATCGAGGACGACGGCACCATCAGCATCGCCTGCGTCGTGGCCGAGGGCGGCGAGGCCGCGCGCAAGCGCATCCAGGACCTCACCGCGGACGTCGAGGTCGGCAAGGTGTACGACGGGACCGTGCTCCGGCTGCTCGACTTCGGCGCCATCGTGCAGCTGCTGCCGGGCCGCGACGGCCTACTGCACATCTCGCAGATCAGCAACGAACGCGTCAATGCCGTGTCCGACCACCTCAAGGAGGGTCAGTCGGTCCGGGTCAAGGTCCTCGAGGCCGACGACAAGGGGCGGGTGCGTCTGTCGATGAAGGCGGTGGCGGCGCAGGAAGCCGCCAGGTCGGGCTGATCCGGGCGGCGCGCAGGCCATGAAAAAAGGCGCCCAGGGCGCCTTTTTCCTGTCCTTCGCGAGCCGCTATTTCGCGACCTGGCGCTCCCGCATCTCGTCGAGCGTCTTGCAGTCGATGCACAACGTCGCGGTGGGGCGCGCTTCCAGCCGCTTGAGGCCGATCTCCACGCCGCAGCTCTCGCAGTAGCCGTACTCGTTGGCGTCGATGCGCGCGATGGTCTCGTCGATCTTCTTGATGAGCTTTCTTTCGCGATCGCGGTTCCTGAGCTCGAGCGCCATGTCCGATTCCTGGCTGGCGCGGTCGTTGGGGTCGGCAAACACCGTGGCCTCGTCCTGCATCGTGTGCACGGTGCGGTCGATCTCCTCGGAGAGCTCGGACTTGAGGCTTTCCAGGATCTTGCGGAAATGGGTCCGCTGCTTCGCGTTCATGTATTCCTCGCCCTTTTTCGCTACATAGGGTGCGAAGCTCTTGCGGCTCAGATCCAAGGCCATTTCTCTCGCGTGCGCCGAAAAAACGAAGGTGGCTTTGTAGCAGAAAAGGCAGGGTGCCGCAAGCGAACTCTGCGCCGCCGCGAAACGCCGACGAATCCGGCACTTGCGTTTGCCCGGCGGCGGCGCGAAGCGTATCATTCGAGCCCTTCTCGGGGTGTAGCGCAGCCCGGTAGCGCGCTTGCTTTGGGAGCAAGATGTCGGGAGTTCGAATCTCCCCACCCCGACCAGGTCCTGACCCGGCAGCTGCCCGTAGCTCAACCGGATAGAGCACCAGCCTTCTAAGCTGGGGGTTGTGGGTTCGAGTCCCGCCGGGCAGGCCAGAAGTTCGGTTTCAGCGGTGACCGTAGCTCAAAGGTAGAGTCCCGGATTGTGATTCCGGTTGTTGTGGGTTCGAGTCCCATCGGTCACCCCATCCTCGCGCACTGACGCAGACCCGCGGGCGTCACTGCGGCGGCTGCAAACCGGCCCAGCCGTAGATCTCGCTGCTCAACGTCGCCACCAGATCCGGCCGGTCACCTCCCGCCAGGTCGTCGCGCACCGCAAAGCCATTGAGTTCGAGGCAATGGGCGAGCAGGCGATAGGACTTCCGATAGCGCGAAAGCAGCGCCGGATCAATCCTGATCGTCTCACCTGGCACCGGACATTGCAGTTCGTCGCGTTGATAGACCGCGTCGAATCCAGCGATGCGCCAAGCCTGCCGCCGGCGCTCGGCGCGGAACAGGAACCGCGCATGGCTCGAAAGCAGCACCTCCACTCCTTGCAGGGCGAGTGGGATGTCGATGATCGCAGATAGCTGGGCGATCGCCCGCTCTCCCGCCAAGGTCACCATCACCGGTCCCAGGCGGTGACTGGCCTGCACGTTGCGCGCAGCCATCTCCTGCGAACGACGAACGAACTCAGGCCCGCTGGCATCGATCCAGCTCAGGCGCACGCGCGAGTCGTCGTGAAAGCACTCGCGCATCTGCTCCCACTGGCCGAGGTCACGCCCGCTGCGCTCACGCAGGATGAGTTGCGTCACCGCCGAAACGTCCGCGGCTGTCAGGATCGCCGGCGGCAAGGTCTCACGCATGTCGGTTCTCCTCTTTGCTCAGAGCGGCAGTTCCTCACGCTGCAGAACGAACACGCAGCCCGGCGATTCGCTCGTCTCCGGCCACACGAACGGCAGTTTCGGATAGGCGCGCTCGAGCGCGCGCCGCGCGTCGCCTACCTCGCAGACCAGCAGTCCGTTCGGGTTCAGATGGCGGCGCGCCGCGGCCAGGATTCTGCGGACCAGCTCGAGACCATCATCACCCGCGGCCAGTGCAGGCCGTGGCTCGTAATCGTACTCCGGCGGCAGCGAGCGCATCGCGCGCGCATCCACGTAGGGCGGATTGGTCACGATGAGATCGTAGCGCGCGGCGCCGAGCGCGTCGAACAGATCCGAGCGCCGCGCGCGCACGCGCGCGAGCAGCCGGTGACGCTGCAGGTTGACCCGCGCCACCTGCAGCGCGGCCGCAGAAATATCCGTCGCGTCGATGCGCGCGCGGGGGAACGCGCGCGCGAGCAGCACCGCGAGACAGCCCGAGCCGGTGCACAGGTCGAGCGCGCGTCGCACGGGCCGACGCAACCAGGGGTGCAGCCCGTCGCGCAGAAGTTCCGAGATGTAGGAGCGCGGCACGATGACGCGGCGGTCGACGTAGAAGCGCCGACCGTCGAGCCAAGCCTCCTTCAGCAGGTAGGCGAGGGGAATCCGCTCGCGCGCTCGCCGCAGAGCGAGCGCGCGGATGCGCCGCTCATCGCGCGGCGTGACGGCATGCCCCAAGCTCGCGCCGACATCGCCTGGATGAATACCCAGCACGTGCCCGATCAGCCACGCCGCTTCGTCGCGCGCATTCGCCGTGCCGTGACCGAACTGCAGCCCTGCAGCCCGGAATGCACGCGCCGTTTCGCGCAGGATCTCGTCGACCTTCAAGGCAGCAATGCGCGCAGCGTGTCCAGATAGATCTTCGGCAGCAGCTCGAGCTCAGCGAGCGCGATGTGCTCGTCCACCTGATGGATGCTGGCGTTCACCGGTCCGAGCTCGACGATCTGCGGACAAATCTCGGCGACGAAACGTCCGTCCGAAGTGCCTCCGGCGGTCGACAGCTCGGGCGTGCGACCGGTGTGCGCGCGGACAGCGCCGGCAACCGCGTCGACCAGCTCGCCGCGCCGGGTGAGAAATGGCTTGGCGCCGAGGAGCCACGCGATGCCGAAGTCGACGCCGTGACGGCGCAGCACCGATTCGAAGCGCTCGCGCAGCGAGGCTTCGGTGCTCGCGGTGGAGAAGCGGAAATTGAAATCGAGTTCGAGCGTGCCGGGGATGACATTGCCCACCCCGGCACCGCCGTGAATGTTGGAAACCTGCCATGTGGTGGGCGGGAAATGCTCGTTGCCCTCGTCCCAGACTGTGGCCGCCAGCTCCGCGAGCGCCGGCGCGAGAACATGGATTGGATTCCTGGCCAGGTGCGGATAAGCGACGTGTCCCTGCACGCCGCGCACCGTCAGACGCCCGGAGAGCGAACCTCGCCGGCCGTTCTTGATGGTGTCGCCAAGCGCGCTGACCGACGAGGGCTCGCCGACGATGCAGTAGTCGATGGCTTCGCCGCGCGCTTTGAGGCGCTCGACCACGCGCACGGTGCCCTCCACCGCGGGCCCTTCCTCGTCCGAGGTAATGAGCAGGGCGAGCGAGCCCGAATGCGCTGGACGCTCCTGCGCGAACGCTTCCGCCGCCAGCACGAAGGCGGCGATCGAGGACTTCATGTCGGCGGCGCCGCGGCCGTACAGCCGGCCATCGCGCTCCACCGCTGCGAACGGGTCCGAGGTCCAGGCGCCGAGCGGCCCGGCCGGCACGACGTCGGTGTGGCCGACAAAGCACAGCAACGGACGCGCCGTGCCACGGCGCGCCCAGAGGTTGCTGACCGCGCCGATGCCTAGCGCCTCGCAGCGAAAGCCGGCAACCTCGAGGCGCTGCGCGATCAGCGCCTGGCAGCCGCCGTCCTCGGGCGTGACCGAACGCCGGGCGATGAGGTCGCGGGCGAGTGCGAGCGCGCTCTGCAACGTGGACGCCGGCGCGTCAGTCGATCTTGATTTCGTCGAACGACGTGTCGCCGCCGGTGGCCGCAAGGACGTTTTCCTTGCGCTCGTCCTTCGCCGGCGCCGCGGCGGGCGCAGCCGGCGCGGCACCGGAGGTCATCTGGCCGGCGGTGGCCTGGTTGATCAGCCACAGCATGTTGGTGGCCGAATCGGCGTTCGCCATCGCCTCGTCCTTGGTGATCTCGCCTTCGCTGAACAGGTTGAACAGCGCCTGCTCGAAGGTCTGCGAACCCGGTGCCATGCTCTTTTCCATCGCTTCCTTGATCTCGTTGATCTCGCCTTTTTCGATCAGCTCGGCGATGTGGCGCGTATTGAGCATGACTTCGACCGCCGCGCGCCGCGCGCCGGTCCTGGTGCGCACCAGGCGCTGCGAAACGATCGCCTGCAGGCTGGCCGAAAGATCGAGCAGCAGCGTCGGCCGGTTCTCCAGCGGGTAGAAGCTGATGATCCGGTTCATCGCGTGGTAGCTGTTATTGGCGTGCAGCGTCGCCAGGCACAGGTGGCCCGACTGCGCGTACTGCAGCGCCGAGGACATCGCCTCGCGGTCGCGGATCTCGCCGATCAGGATGCAGTCCGGCGCCTGCCGCAGCGCGTTCCGGAGCGCCACCTGGAACGCCCGCGTGTCGGTGCCCACTTCGCGCTGATTGACGATGGATTTGCGGTTCTTGAACACGAACTCGATCGGGTCCTCCAGCGTCAGGATATGGCCCGATTTCTGCCCGTTGCGGTAATCGAGCATCGACGCGAGCGAGGTCGACTTGCCCGAGCCGGTGGCCCCGACCATCAGCACCAGGCCGCGCTTTTGCATGATGATCTCCTTCAGCGCGTCGGGCAGGTTGAGCGTCTCGATCGCCGGGATGACGCTCGGGATGTAGCGCACCACCACGGCCGGCGCGCCCTTCTGGCGAAAGGCGCTGATGCGGAAGCTCCCCACGCCCTCCAGGGTGTAGCCGGTGTTCAGCTCCATCTCGTCCTCGTACTCGCGGATCTGCTTCTCGCTGAGCACCTCGTAGATCAGGTGCTTGACGGCGTCGGCATTGAGCACGGTCTGGTTGACCGGCACCGCGACGCCGTTGATCTTGATGTTGATCGGCGCGCCGATCGTCAGAAAGATGTCCGAGGCGTTCTTCTCGGCCATCAGTTGGAACAGCCGTTTCATCGCTGACATGGGGATCTCCGCCGCAGTCTGGGGAATCGGTCTAGTCGCCGCGCAACAGCTCGTTCAGGCTGGTCTTGGCGCGCGTGCGGGCATCGACGCGCTTGACGATCACGGCGCAGTACAGGCTGTAGCGGCCGTCCGGCGCGGGCAGCGAGCCCGACACCACCACCGAGCCCGCCGGCACGCGCCCGTATAGGATCTCGCCGCTGGCGCGGTCCAGGATGCGCGTGCTCTGACCGATGAACACGCCCATCGAGAGGACGCTGTTTTCCTCCACCACCACGCCCTCGACGATCTCCGAGCGCGCACCGATGAAGCAGTTGTCCTCGATGATCACGGGAGCGGCCTGCAGCGGCTCGAGCACGCCGCCGATGCCGACGCCCCCCGAGAGATGGACGTTGCGGCCAATCTGGGCGCAGGAACCCACCGTCGCCCAGGTGTCGACCATGGTGCCCTCGTCGACGTAGGCGCCGATGTTGACGAACGAGGGCATCAGCACGACATTGCGCCCGATGAAGGCGCCGCGCCGCGCCATCGCGGGAGGGACGACGCGAAAGCCGCCCGCCGCAAACGCCGCTTCGTCATAGGACGCGAACTTGCCCGGCACCTTGTCGTAGTAGCGTGTGGCGCCGCCCGGCAGCAGCCGGTTGTCCTCCAGCCGGAACGACAGCAGCACCGCCATCTTGATCCACTGGTGCGTGATCCAGCCCGCCGCGGTCTTCTCGGCCACCCGCAGCCGTCCGCAATCGAGCCCCGCGATCACCGTGTCCACGGCCTCGCACACCTCGCGCGGCGCCGCCGCCGGGCTGAGTTGCGCCCGGTTCTCCCACGCCTGCTCGATGATGGCCCTTGCCTTGTCCACGTCAGAGTTCCGCCGCCAGTTGTGCC
Source organism: Betaproteobacteria bacterium (assembly GCA_004298295.1). Taxonomy (GTDB): domain Bacteria; phylum Pseudomonadota; class Gammaproteobacteria; order Burkholderiales; family SG8-39; genus 2-02-FULL-66-14. Next base: position 9,101 of record SCUH01000349.1, read on the forward strand.
ATGCGCCGCGCCGCCTCGACGCAATCGGCGAGCGGCGCCACCAGCGCGATACGCACGAAATTCCTGCCCGGATTCTCCCCCTGCGCGTCGCGGGCGAGATAGCTCCCCGGCAATGCGCGCACATTATAGTCGCGCCACAAACGGCGCACGAATTCGCCGTCCTCGAGCGGCGTGCGCAGCCACAGGTAGAAGCCGCCCTCGGGCCGGTAGGCTTGGAGCGGCGCGCCAAGCAGCGGCAGCACCGCGCGGTATTTCTCCGCATACAGCTGCCGGTTGGCGCGCACGTGCGCCTCGTCGCTCCAGGCGGCGATCGAGGCCTGCTGCACCGCGAGGCTCATGGCCGAACCGTGGTAGGTGCGATAGAGCAGAAAGTCCTTCAGCAGCGCGGCGTCTCCGGCGACGAAGCCCGAGCGCATGCCGGGGACGTTGGAGCGCTTGGACAGGCTGGAGAACGCCACCAGGCGCGGAAAGCCGCTGCGGCCCAGCCGCTGCGCCGCCTCGAGGGCGCCGAGCGGCGGCCGCGCCTCGTCGGGGTAGAGCTCCGAATAGCATTCGTCGGCGGCGATGGCGAAGCCGTGCCGGTCCGAAAGCTCGAACAGGCGCTGCCAGTCGGCGAGGCGCAACACGGCGCCACCGGGGTTGGCCGGCGAACAGGCGTATACCAGCTGGACATCGCGCCAGGTGCGCTCCGGCAGCGAATCGAAATCCATGCGATGGCCATTGGCGGCGCTCGCATTGAGGAACACCGGGGTTGCGCCGGCCAGCAGGGCCGCGCCCTCATAGATCTGATAGAAGGGATTCGGGCACGCCACGCGGGCGGTGCCGCGGCCCGGGTCGACGAGCGCCTGCGCGAACGCGAACAACGCCTCGCGCGAGCCGTTCACGGGCAGAACCTGGCTGCCGGGGTCGATGGTCCCGAGCGCGTAGCGGCGCGCCAGCCACGCGGCGATCGTCTCGCGCAGCGCCGGCAGGCCCGCCGTGGCCGGATAAACCGCCAGGCCCTCGAGTGCGCGCACCAGCGCGGCGCGGATGAACTCGGGCGTCGCGTGCTTCGGCTCGCCGATCGACAGATCGACCGGCGCGAGCGCCGGGTTGGGCGCGATTCCCGCCAGCAGCGCGCGCAGCTTGTCGAACGGATAGGGCTGGAGCTTCCCCAGCAGCGGGTTCATTCCCTCCAGCCCCGTTTGCGGTGCTCCGCCACCACCGTGGTGTGGATGCCGCCGCGCACGTTGAAGCGCGCGGCCAGCCGCATGTAGCGGGGCTTCACGGCGCGCACCAGGTCCCCGAGGATGCGGTTGGTCACCGCCTCGTGGAACGCGCCCTGGTCGCGATACGACCAGACGTACAGCTTGAGGGACTTGAGTTCGACGCAGAGCCGGTCCGGGACGTACTCGAGCTGCAGCGTGGCGAAATCCGGCTGTCCGGTCATCGGGCACAGGCAGGTGAATTCCGGCAGCTCCATGTGGATGCGGTAGTCGCGTTCCGGCGCCGGATTGCGAAACGTCTGCAGCCGCTGGCTGGGTCGCGCTGGCATCGGGGGAAGGGGAACAAACGCAGCCGGAAATGGGGCGCAGTGATGTTATCATGACGCGCACTTTTTTACGCGCCGCGCGCGGTCCGCGCAGCCCACCTCCGAACCGCATCGCGACTCCCGTGCGCCTCACGCAAATCCGGCTTTCCGGCTTCAAGTCCTTCGTCGACCCGACCAGCATCCACGTGCCCGGCGCGCTCGTCGGCGTGGTCGGCCCCAACGGCTGCGGCAAGTCCAACGTCATCGATGCCGTGCGCTGGGTGCTGGGCGAGAGCCGCGCCGCGGCCCTGCGCGGCGATTCGATGCAGGACGTGATCTTCAACGGCGCCGGCGAGCGCAAACCGCTCAACCGCGCCAGCGTCGAGCTGATCTTCGACAACGCGCTGGGGCGCGCCGCGGGTCAGTGGTCGCAATACGCGGAAATCTCGGTGCGGCGCGTCCTGCAGCGCGACGGTGAATCCGGCTATTACATCAACAACACCCACGTGCGCCGGCGCGACGTCACCGACATGTTCCTCGGCACCGGCCTCGGGCCCCGTGCCTACGCGATCATCGAGCAGGGCATGATCCAGCGGGTGATCGAGGCGCGGCCCGAGGACCTGCGCCTGTTCCTCGAAGAGGCGGCCGGCGTGTCGCGCTATCGCGAGCGGCGCAAGGAGACCGAGGCCCGGCTCGCCGACACGCGCGACAACCTTGCGCGCGTCAACGACATCCGGCAGGAACTGGGCGCCCAGCTCGAGCGCCTGGAGGCCCAGGCGCAGGTGGCAACGCGGTACCAGGACTACCGGCAGGAACTGCAGCTCAAGCAACACCTGCTGTGGTTCCTGCGCCGGCGCGACGCGGCGGCCGAACGCGAGCGTCACGCGGGCGAGATTGCCAGGGTCGGCGTCGAAATGGAGGCGGAGACGGCCCGCCTGCGCGAGGCGGAAAACCGCATCGAGTCGGCGCGCGCCGCGCATTACGAGGCGGGCGACGCACTCAACGCCGCGCAGGCGGCGCTGTACGCAGCCAATTCCGAGGTGGCGCGGCACGAGTCCGAATTGCGTCACCTCGAGGAGAACCGCCAGCGCCTGGAGAGCCGCCACACCGAGCGGCGCGCGCAGCTGGCGGAGTGGCGCGAGCAGCGGGCGCAACTCACGCAGGCGTTGCACCTGTGGGTGGCGCGCTCTGCGGCGGCGAGGCAACGTGTGGAGGAGCTGCAGCAACGTCAGCTCGCCGAGAACGATCGCCTGCCGCAGACCGAGCAGGCGCACCGCGCCGCGCAGGAGCGCCTCGACGAAGCGCGCAGTCGCGTGCTGCGGGCGCAAGGCGGCCTGCAGCTCGAGCAGGCGACGCGCGCCCATGTGGAGCAGAACCTGCAGGCACTGGCGCAGCGGCGCGAACGCCTGGAGGGCGAGTTGCGCGGTCTGCGGGAGCCGGCCGTGGCCGCGCTATCGGAGGCCGACCAGCGCCTGGCCGAGCTCGACACCGCGCTCGCCGCAGCGCGGACCGACCTGAACCAGGCGCAGACGGCCACCACGGCGCTCGAGGAACAGCGCGCTGCACGCAACGAAGCGCTCGCCGAAGCGACGCGCGAGCGCACCGCCGCCGAGGCGCAGCTCGAGACCTTGCAGCAGGTGCAGGCCGCGGCCGAAGAAAACGCGCCGCTGCACGAGTGGCTCGACAAGCATGCCCTGGCCGTGCTGCCGCGCTGCTGGCAGAAGATCCGCATCGACGCCGGCTGGGAGACTGCGGTCGAATCGGTGCTGCGCGAACGCCTGCACGCGCTGGAGCTGGGCGACGCGGCGGCACTGGCGGCATTGACCGCCGACCGGCCGCCGGTCATGGCGAGCGTGTTCGAGCGCGGCGCGGCGTCGGCAGGACCGGCCGCGCCCGGGCTGGCGCCGCTCGCCGCGCACGTCCACGCCATTGACCCGGCGGTCGGCGGTGCGCTCGCGGACTGGTTCGCCGGTGTCTACACCCTGGAGGGCCTCCCCGACGCGGCACAGCGCGCTGCGCTGCCCCCCGGAGCCCTGCTGGTCAACCGCAATGGGGATCGCTACACACGCTACACAGTGGGTTTTCACGCGCCGGACCCGGCCGACGCCGGCATCCTCGCGCGGCAGGCGGAAATCGACGCGCTCGAGCAGCGCTGCCGCGAGCTGATGGAACACCACGCGGCGGCGCGCGCCGGTGCGGAGCAGGCCGAAGCCGAAACGCAGGCACGCCAGGACGGGCTCGAGGCCGCCCGCCGGCGCCTTGCGGCGCGCCAGTCCGAGCGGCACGAGGCGGAACTGCAGCGACTCAAGCTCAGCCAGGCGCTCGAGCGCTATCGCGAGCGCAGCGCCCAGATCCGCATCGAGCTGGCGGAACTCGCGGTGCAATTCGAGCGCGACAGCCTGCGCCTGGAGGATTGCGGCGCCGCGCTGGTGCGCCTGGCCGCGGAGATCGACGCGGAGCGCGGCGCGCTCGAGGCGGTGAGCGCGGCCCATCTCGCCGCCGAGGGCGCGCTCGCGGCGCAGCGTCGCGCCACGCAGCAGGCTGAGCGCGACCTGCAGGATGCCGTCTTCGGCGAACGCGAGTGCGTCTCCAAGATCGCCGAGATGGAAAACGCCGTCGCGGTGATCGACCAGCAGATCGCGCGCGCCGACGTCGAGGCCGCCGCGCTGGCCGAAGAGCTTTCGGTCGATCCCCTGCCGGCGCTGCGCCAGGTGCGCGATGCGGCGGTGGAGTCGCGCATGGCCTGCGAAAAGACGCTGGCCGCGGCGCGCGACGCGGTCGAGGCGGCCTCCGGTGCGCTGCGCGCCCTGGAGGAGGCGCGGCTGCAGGCCGATGCGCGCATTGCGCCATTGCGCGAACGGGTCGGGGAGCTGCGCCTCAGGGAACAGGCGGCGCAGATCAATCAGGAGCAGTTTGCCGGGCAGCTGCGCGAAGGCGGGGCCGACGAGGCGCGTCTCGGCAGCGAGGCGGAGCGCGCGCCGCGGCCGTCGACCCTGCAGGGCGAGATCACGCGGCTGGCCAATGCGATCAGCGAGCTGGGCGCGGTCAATCTCGCCGCGCTGGAAGAGCTGAAGACGAGCCGCGAGCGCAAGAATTTCCTCGACGCGCAGTGCGCCGATCTCGAGGAGGCGGTGGCGACGCTGGAGGACGCGATCCGGCGCATCGACCGCGAGACGCGCGAGCTGCTGCGCGAGACTTTCGACACCGTCAACCGCCACTTCGGCACGCTGTTCCCCGTGCTGTTCGGCGGCGGCGAGGCGCGGCTGCTGATGACGGGCGAAGAGATCCTGGACGCCGGCGTGCAGGTGATGGCGCAGCCGCCGGGCAAGCGCAACAGCAGCATCAACCTGCTCTCCGGGGGCGAGAAGGCGCTCACCGCGATCGCCCTCGTGTTCGGCATCTTCCAGATCAATCCGGCGCCGTTCTGCCTGCTCGACGAGGTCGATGCGCCGCTCGACGACGCCAACACGGTGCGCTTCTGCGAACTGGTGCGCAGGATGTCGGCG